>NZ_JAHPYX010000013.1:0-34257 GCF_019058535.1 Candidatus Borrarchaeum sp. | reverse complement strand
TACAAGGGTAGATCCTGACGATTCAAATGGTGGTCTACCAGACTTACAAATTTCAATACAAAGTTTTAGTGTATCGGGTGCCAAGAAAGATAAAGGCTATAATTATGGGAACGGTGATGACAGGCAAAGAGCTACCGTTTCGCTTCACGATTTCTCATATACCATTAAGGTAGAATGTGAAAGTGATAGAAACATTCTAGGTGACGTTGAATCACAGTATTATTGGTATGATGTTGACCTCTCAATGAGAATCAGAGTAGATGATGATTCTTGGGTAGGGTTTGAAAAAATCTCAATGAGCGATGTGAAAGACGACTCTAATCAAGTTGATTTCGGTGATGTAAGTAAAGACAAAGACTTTGATTACATTGATATTGGCTCAGGGACAAAAAATCCAAGTGATTATGGTTTAAAAGAGCATTGTACTGCTGTTCTTAGAATCAAAAAGGCTGATGATAATTCAGGGGTTAATTCGTATACTGCTACTGCTAAAATTAGTGGCCAGATAGTTATAGTGACTTCTGAAGGCAATCCTGAAGGCGGTGGTGGTAGCGATGACAGTGGTGGTAGCGATGATTACTCAGATTATGTTCCTACTGGAGACTACGGAGAATACAGTGAGATTATTTCAATGCTAGGACTTGGTATCATTGTTTTTGTGGCAATTATTGGTCTGATGGTAGTGTATGCTATTTTTGTTCGGAGGCGATAATATGACTGAAGAGAGACTGGTCCAGGTAAAACACACCATAGTTGCAATATTTTTTTTGTTTTTTTTTGGAATCCTAGCAATGGGTTTTTGGTATCTTGTAGGCTTGTTTGTGCCACGCTTATACCTAGCATTCTTTTCTTTTCTGAGTAGCATTGGACTGGTGATAATTGCGGTGTTCAGTGTGATTCTATTCATAAAAAATCGATTGACAACAAAAACACACGAAGTCGAAGTGAATCACAATGGCGAATAAATGGCTTAAGAAACTGGAAAAATGGGGCAATATAAAACTTCTCAGAATTGCAGGCTTTGATATTCGAGTGTGGATGATTGCGTTTGCTATTCTTATGTTCTATTTCTTTACTGCCCCACAATCGTATTCAATATTAGGTAGTGGTTATGAAGGACCACAAATGGAATTCGTAGCCGTCCAGTTCTATAATCAACCTGGGAGAGATGGTAGTGGTCGTACAATTACGTTAAACGGTATTTATTCTCAATCCAAAAAATCACCCTATCAATCAACATGGTCTTGGCAAGACCCTTCTAATGTACATATTGATCCGGATGGTCGCAAAGCCGGAATTCCTAACTTGAAGTTTATTTCAAGTGGTTTTGGACAGTGTGATACTAACTTACAAGATTCTAAGCGACCGATAGACAGTAAACAGTATAAAATACTGCGTAATGGTAAAGAATGGGAAGTAGAATCCTTTGAGTATTGGTTTAAAGTCTATATTACAGCAGAAGCAGTTGGTGACGAAGATATGCTTAATCTATTGTATGACGAAGTAGGGTTTAATGTCAAGTGCGATATTTGGATGAAGATAGGGATTAATCAGTGGCAGGTAGCTGATTATGATAACGAGTTATGGGCAGGGATTCTTAAACTAGAAGTTCGAGACGACTCACATGACCAAAACCCTGAAAGTAGAGCAGTTTATTCGCCAGATGCAAGTGGCCAGTTATCATTACTAAGTGATATCAACGGTGGTTCTCTAGGACAGTACAGTTATGATGATTTTTCTTCGGGCTGGCAAAACCCCGATAATATTCCCGACAAAGGATACTTCAAGACTTCAATTGATTTCACGGTAGGCAAAAATCCACTAGAATCCGCAAAAATCTATCACCCCTGGGCAAAATGGACTCTAGTAGCACGAATTATTGTTACTCATCGGTTTATCGCAACAGATCAGAATTTAGGTGGCTACAATCCACCGAATCTCTCGGATGAAATTACTTGGCTTGACAAACTAGAAAATCTAGTAGATCAAATAATCAAGGGTGTCGATATTGTCAATAATTTACTAAAACTGTTGCTATACATTGGAATCGGTTTTGCGGTGCTTATCGGTGCACTAATAGTCATTACTAACGTAATGAAATTAAGTGGGGGACGGAGACGGTAAATAATGTTGAAATTTACGCTTAGGCATTTTTTATTATCTCCTAGGGAGAGAGAAAATCATCTCTCTCCTGGTTTTTTTGTTACTGGTTTATGCTTATCGGATACAGGTAAGGAGGGTTATAATGTCCCTGTCCTATCCCTAGCGGTCGGGTTTGGTAAGGATAGGTCGCGAAAGGCGAAACACAAGCCCGCTTTTTAATACGCGGGAAATGGTGAGAGAATAATGGGTAGAAATACAGGAAAATATATTCTGGTTATTCTGATTATCGGTGCGCTAGCCTGGTGGGGTGGGTATATTCAAACTCCACAATTCGAAGCACCAACACAACAACAAGCTGGAGGACCAGTTGACGGCGCGTTTCGTCTCGATGTCAATCAGAAAAACACTACCTTAACACAAGGCCAAAGCGGTGATTTCGGTGGTTCATGTACCTATAACTTGTTTGTCCTGGATGGGTCGAACTGGATCTTTGTAAGCTCTAGCGGTGCCAAGACTGCGAGTTTTACCGGATCCTCAAACGGATGGTCCTTAACCTCAATGGCAACTGGTTCAGGTGAAGACGGTAATTATGCGTTGTTTTTCGAATCTGAAGCTGGATATCCAATGCTTGACGAGATGGTTACCGCTAATCAACACCTAGTTAATACCGGCTTAGGTGACGGCGGTAAAATTGTGGATGATGCCGATGATGACGGTAATAACGAGCGCGGTATATGGGTACACTTCAAGGAAAGCGGTGTATCACCTGACGAATCCGAAGTCTTCCTATTCACAGCACGCTGGTTAGGTGAGGATGCCGCTGTTACTGAAGGTGGTAATCCTGCGGACAACGATAATGTCGATTGTGTTTCTGCTGATGTCACACGCACTATAACTTGGCGTATAGATATTAGCAATGAACATGAAGGTATTATGATTAAGGACATGTACGTTAAAATTAACGAAACAGACAAATCCTTAGTGTACGTTGATAAATCCGATGCTGATAAAGCGGAAGCGTTTCTTGATCGAAGTTCCTTCACGGAAGAATCCTTCAGCGATCACATGCGCTATTACATTGTAAAGGATTTATCCCCTGAAGACGGTTGTATCTTATACAGAGCAGACGGTGAGAGTGGAGCAATCTACTTAACAATAACATTACAGTACTTATCTGGAGGAACAAACGCGGACGATGTCGGTATTTGGCTCTATATTGTCTGGTTTAACGATGCCTACGGTAAGGGTACAAGTTCAACCTATGACCTCGTAGAAGACACCATCTAAGCACACCCTAGTATAACCATTTTTTTATTTTTTCGACAATACATATTCATTCAACTCCCCCCTAACAATGGGAAAGGGTGGTGAATACGCCCACTTACCAGATTCGACCGCCCATGATGCTCCAAGAGTCCTATAGCACCTAAGATAGCAAGATATGATGTGAATAGTTCTGCAATTATCACGATACCCATAATTGCTAGGAAAGGATTGAAAAGAACCAAAAAACGGTGTAGACTCGGAGTGCATTGGAAAAAAGTGTGAGGGTGTGAAACACTAGGAGGGTCGTATGGCCCTCCTATCATCCCATTCACGAATTTATTAGAAACTGCTTGGGTGATTCAACTATGAATTCGAGTCTTATTCTTGAGCATTATAGCAGGATTGACTTTTCGAATACTATCGAAGAGAAGATTGTTGAATATCTCAAAAACACAACGACACCAAAAGTTCTTAAAGAAATAGTTGAGGATACTAATGTTTCATATGCTAAACTTCGCAATACGTTATATGTACTAGCAAATATCGGCATAGTTTGTCGTTTAGGTTGTAATGGTTCAAGTTTGAGTGGTATTCGATATATCGCGAAAGGAAATTTTAATTGTCCGTTAAAAGACGTTTGTAATCAATGCTCTTACTAATTAGAGATGAGTAGTTTATGAAATTCAGTAGTAAGAAATTTGAGGGTTTTTTGTTACCTGCGATTGTTGGCGGTATTATAGCGGTAATTCTTCTCTCATATATGGATTATATTGATTTTACGTATGCACGCGCTCATTTTCTAGAGTTTCTTATATATATCGGTCTTTTTGAAGTTGTATATCTATCCGGTGTAGCGGTCTGGAGGTATACTTCGAAATTTGAAGCTACGCGTACCGGTAGAGTTATGAGAGACTATGCAGCCCAGACGGCTAAACATATGGATAAAACAATCTCGAATTTTACAGAGCATATTCCTAATCTCAAACAGTTTAATGGTCTTCTTGATTCATTCACACATAGTTTTTCAGAAAAAATTAACTCAGTTATACAAGGTCTTGAAAAGAGATTATCCGAGTATGTAACGCATAAACTACGTTTCTTGGATGCAAAAACGAACCAACTTAATGAATCGTTTGAGGTAGTCGAAACTATTCCTGGTACTATCCAGACAGCCATAAGCGCAATTGAAACGACATTCAAAGAGTATATAGCACACAGCCTTTCAAAAGTTGTTTCTGAATCTATCGCATATCAACAAGAAATAAGCAAGCTGCGAGGTGTCATAACCGAAGTAGAAAGTGTGCTTACAAACAAAAAATTACAACTGAAAGAAACGCATACCGTTCTACTTGAACGAGAAGAACATATCACTTCATTAGAAGGCCAATTGATCGATCGTAATAAAATGATAAAAACAAAAGATACAGTAATCCAAGAACGCGAAGCTGAAGTGAGTAGACTCAAAAACGAGATTATTGATTCTCTAGAACAATTAAAATTCGAAAGAAGAGAAGCAATAGATACAAAAGAAGAGAAGGATAAAGAACAGGATCCAATTCTAAATTATGCGATGATAACAGGTATCTCTTCTGATTTGAACGTGTTAGTACTTTTCAAGGATTTTGAAACACTTTCACCAAAACAGATAATGCAAGAATTACCGGATCTCAAAGAACGTACTACCCATAACGTACTTTCAAGGCTTGTTGAACGTGAAATGCTTACAAAAGAAGATTTAGGTTCTTATGTTCTTACTGGTAAAGGTAGAACGTTTTTGGGTAAGTTTTCAATGGTACTACCTTAATTTTGCACTATGATTTGTATTTCTTGGAAACGCTTTTTCAGAAGTTCGCCATAGGTTTTACATATCGGTTATTTATAAAGATCCACTAGCTTGATGATAGTGTAACTCAAAGGAAAAACACTAAAACACATATAACATCGTCTCTACTTGCTCGAAATTTTCTTCAAAAAATCGTTGAAATTAGTGTTTGAAGAAAGTATTCAAGTATTATTCAATATATACAATAACTCAAACTATTTTTGGTTGCAGGATTGCATTCAAAAAATTTTGAAGTATGTTGCTTAGAAAAATTCTCCGACATGTACGGCGAATTTTTTCTGGAATTTTTCAAAACTTTTCAAATTATTTCAAACTTTTTCATATTTTTTCAATTTTCTTGCTTAATATTAAATAGTTGTTTTATCTTATTAGGAAAAATATGATAAATCAAAACCTTTTTTGATTAAAATAGCCTCGTTCTTAAGCAAGATGAGGGTTTGTTGATTAGTTTAAGCGTTTGTTTAAACAAACGCTAATACTTACAAATAAATCATAAATGTATTAAACACTTGTTTAAGGACTTGTGATATATGTATTGCATGAAAGTAACTTTCATGTAATTAAGGATGCCGTTTTGACGCTAAAATTTAACATAAACAACGCAAAAGGCAAAACCTTTAAATATCCGCTCGAGAATATCAGAACGACTAATAGTATTAATACGTTAATATAAGGTGATGAAAATTTCTGTAAAACTTTCAATTACAATGCCTCCTTCTCTAAAAAAGGATCTCGAAAAACATAGTAAAGGAAATTTGAGTTTCTTGATTAGAGAGGCGTTGAAAAAATATTTCAAGGAACTAAAAGAAGAATCAGTATAAACGGAAAGAAAAGGAAGAGACTCATCAGTTAAAGGTGCAAAGGCGTATCATGTCCTTCCTGGTTTTCCGTGACTACACAAGATTAAACAGGAATAGTCAACTATGTCTATTATAGACGTACCTAATAAGCGTTTCGAAAGCACCCATAAGAACGACACCGTTTTCTGGTTGAAAAAAGAAATTGTCGAAATTGAACTAACACTAATTTTCATTGCTAATAGATTAACAGGTCTTTTACATTCTAATATCTGTTTATGTCTCAAAAGACTAGCAAATATTCTAAATAGAGTAGAGGGGATGAATGAGTGAACGAATTAACACCAAAAGAGGAAAAGCACATAGATGATATTTGTTATGCTGCACTATGCTATTTGCAGGACGGTTTTAGTATCATTCCATTACAATACCAGGACAAAAAGCCAACAATATCCTGGAAGGAGTTTCAAACCAGAAAGGCCTCTAGAGATGAATTAGAACAATGGCTTAATAATGGACCTATTAACTTAGGTATTGTGTGCGGTAAAGTCTCCGGGAATCTTTTAGTTTTAGATTTTGATACAGAAGAGGATTTACATAAGGCTATCGACTTAGATCATTATCGTGAAAAGACAAAGGTTGTTAAAACAGGAAGAGGCTATCATGTTTATCTCAAAGCACAAAAGCCAATGAGAACTATTCCTGTTAAACCAGAAGTTACTTTGAAGGGTGAAGGCAGTTATATTGTTGCACCACCTTCGATACACGTTTCTGGACAAAAATATAGAGATATTGGGATCGAAAACATAGCTGTTATTCAAGATATAGATGATTTCATTGGAAGTCTCAAAGAAACGTTTAGAGACGCAAAAACTCAAAAACAAAGACAAAGAAGAGATGTAGAGATACGCCCCATCGTTCTTAAGAAAGGTGTTATACCCTTCTGCATTACTGCAATGTTGCAAGGCGCGAAACAAGGCGAAAGGAACGAAAGATGTTTTGACATAGTTAATTTTTACCGGAGTATAGGATCTCCAAAAGAAAACACCTTGGCCATACTTCAGGAATGGAACTCAAAGAATGAATCACCCTTAGATAAATTTGAACTTGAAAGCGTTTTGAACTCCGTGTATGACAACAAATATAGTTTCGGTTGTTCACGTCCTTCTAATGCTGATTATTGCTCTGAAGAGTGTCCCTATCAAAAAAAAGCAATTGATAAAACAAAACTTGTTTGGAATGTAGCTACTGCTATATCGAATAATCATCATTTCTTTACATTCAAGGATTCTAGGGAATGCTATTTTTATGAAAAAGGCATTTACAAACAAAATGGCGAGGTTATCATTGAGAAGGATATCCAAGAGATCTTAAAAGAACAAACTACAACACATATAATTAACGAAATTATGGCAAACATTAAGATAATGAACTACGGTGAAAGAGAAGTTTTCAATACTAACATCTCTCTCATTTGTGTTGAAAATGGTATCCTAAACCTTGAAACAAAAGAAATGATACCGCACTCACCAGAACATTATTTTTTAGTAAAGATACCAGTACTATATGATGAGAATGCAGAATGTCCAGAGATTGAGAAATTCATTGCTGCAATAGTTGCAGCAGGTGATAAAGATATACTTCAAGAATTAGTTGGGTATTGCCTTCAACGAGATTATCGTTATCAAGTGAGCATTATGTTTTTAGGTGAGGGGGCAAATGGTAAATCTACGTTTCTAAACCTATTAAAAGCGTTTTTAGGATCTCAAAACGTGTCGGGGATTAGTCTTCAAGATCTCACAATGCAACGTTTTTTAATTGCACAATTATACGGCAAGCTCGCTAATGTTTATCCTGATTTACCAGATATAGCGGTTAGTAATACCGGTTTATACAAGGCTCTTACCGGTGGTGATCCTGTTACCGCTGATATTAAGTTTAGTCGTAACCCAATCACGTTCGTAAATACTGCCAAACTCATTTTCTCGGCTAATAAACTACCTAAAGTAAGTGATCAATCAGATGCTTTTTATCGTAGATGGATTATCGTCACTTTTCCAAACCAATTTTTAGGAAAAGATGCAGATCCTAACATCATCAAAGATTTAATAACACCACAAGAACTTAGTGGTTTTCTAAACTGGGCTTTGGAAGGTTTAGAACGTCTCAATAAACAAAAAATATTTAGTTATTCTAAAACTGTAGATCAAATACGAGAGGACTACATTAGAAAAAGCAATCCTATAGAAGCGTTTGTTTTAGATAGACTTATTGTCGATCATACAGAGGAACTTGAAAAAGATATTGTTTTCACCGAGTATATTGAATATTGTAATGAAAACAAATTACCCTCAACTTCTAAGAACGTCTTTGCAAGAGAACTACCCCGATATGTAACTAGCATAACTTCAACACGCCATAAAGTTGAGGGAGAGAGGAAGGCATTCTGGAAAGGTATTAGGTTCAAAACAAAAGAAGATGAGGAAAATCAATAGGGGGTAGGATGGTTAAGATGGTTAGGATCTTTCTTATTTAATTACTATTCACGCGTACGCGTACGCGTATATAAGAAGTTAAAGAATCATCCTTGCCATCCTTGCCATCCTGACCACAAAATAAATGTGAACAATCACGGAGAATTGATATGTATGAGTGAGGTAACAAGTTCTGAAATAGTTCGATGTGATCTTTGTTATGAACTAAAACAGTGTATAAAGAGTCAATGGCGGCCATTGATTTGGCAAATTGAAAATCCTAATGGTACCTTTCACCCCATACAATATGTATGTGAGAAGTGTTTAACAATAGCTGAATTATGTGATTTCTGTCAACACTTGTGTACGCCCGGATCTTTCACAACGCTATTAGTTAAAGATTTCGAGGGTACTGAAATCGAGTTAAACATCTGCCATGGGTGTTACTGGGGAGAAGGAATGCTCTATCCATATATTGAACGAAAAAAGGAGAGACTTTCACAAAAATAAGGTGGTGATGGTCCTGGAAAAAGCACCAAAAAAAGTAGAAAAAACAAATGCTCAAGCTGCTCAAGATCAAAAAACAGTTCTTGAGTTAGTGGGAGAATGTAAAGAAATCATCAAAAAAATAAATGAGATATTGGAAAAACCGGTTACTGCTTAGAATCGTTTTTCTTTTCTTTTGCTTCGATATCATTTATTCGTTGCGTTAATTGAGTGAGTAATGTTTTAATGTTCTCCGTATCTTGATCTTTGGCTTTTAATTGTCGTTGTAAGGTTTCAAGTTCTTCTTGTTGTGTAGTAATTTTGGCTTCAAGTTTTTGTTTCTCTTTTTCTAGATGATTGAGTCTACCAACACCTTCTCTTGAAAATGGTGCTTTCATGTATTCGTTAGCTATCCAGTCTAGATCATGTCTATCGAAGTAATTTTCTTTTGAACCCTTCAATTTATGTCCCATGATTGCTTCTGCCATATCATTATCAATCGGTGCTTTATACAACACTTTTCTGGTTGCTTTTCTAATTAAATGCGTCCAAATTCGATCTACTGGCAGACCACAATTTTTAGCAGTCCGTTTTATCACTGCATAGATCGCAGACATACTGATTTTTGGTGGTTTTTCGTTGGTATAGAGATATTGATAGTTTTCAGACACAAAAATAGGATCATTATCTTCTGGATCCCAAGGTTCAGTTTCTTTTCGGTATTCTATATAGGTTTTCAATGCTTCAGCAGCTTCATCTTGTAAAAAGGCATAGAAATAAGCTATACCATATCGTTGTAGTTTGGTATCGATCTCCGGAGTGATTTTTATTCTTATAGGTACTTGAAGCTTAGGATAGAGATAGTCTTTTACCATGCCATAGGTCCACCGTCTTATACAATTCTTTCTCACAGCGCTGTGATACAAACATAGAATAATTGCGCGATTTCTCAGACTACCAGAACTATCAGCCAAACGATAGATTTCATCTTTTGAAGGAATATACTGGTTTTGTACGCGTGTATATTTTACGTTAACCCGTTCTTTTTTGGTCCAGCGCACTAATTTTCTATGTGCATCAAAGAAGGTAGCTAACGTCACTCTTAACTTATTCGCTGATGAACTTTTGTCTTCATGCAAGAGGCGTTGTTTTGAGAAAGTATATTTTTTAATGATTTCTTTTTCTGAAAGAGCGAGAAGTTCAGGTGGTGTGAGTTTATGTTCTTTTAAGAAATGGTGTAATCGTCTCAGGTAGTTTCTTCTGGTGTTTTCAGCAGTATAGTCATCAATCCAATAACGTATTTCATCATAATCTAAAAGCCAACCGAAGTTCTTTTCACGTTCTGAGAGACTAATATAATGCCCGAATTCATCATGTCTTTCTGAGGCCGGTTTTTCGAGTTTTTTGTCATAAAATCTAAGAAAAGAGTTTATAGCAGATTGTGTCATGTTTATTCTATGTGCGAGATTGTGTTCTATGAGTTTTTTGTAACCCTGTTCTAAAAGTGCATCATTTTCTTGTGGTGTGTTATTTAGTAAGACTTCTGGAGTAATATCCGTGAGTTTACAAAAATCAGCAAAACGATTAAGATATGTTCTTTGAGTACCTTCTGACTTAAAGCGTTGTATCCATTCTACAACTTGTTTGTTTTTTAATAACCAACCGAATTTTCGAGGCTTTTGTTTATTTCTTAACATTTTAGATATTTGTAACCCCTCCATTGTAGTGGTGGTGATGTATATTTACTATCTTCCATACTACTATAAAACTGTTATCGTTGGTTTTTGCAAAAAATAACGTAAAAAGTTGTTTATCTTTTGCTAAGAAAGTAGGTGCACCAGTTGTCGTTATTCTTCCTGGGCTTAAACAGGAAGGAAAAGATGACGAATTGCTATTCAATAATTTCATAGGAAACCTAAAGGAACTTGGAGAGGTGTGTGAGGAACTAAATCTTAGAATTTGCATAGAGAACGCACATGGACGTATTTGTGAGAATTCAGATGATCTATTGAAAGTATTTGAGACCATTGGAAGCCTATCACGATATATAGGCGCTGTATTTGATACAGGACATTTTTTACTCAGCAAAGAGAATTTAAACGATGTTGCAACAAAATTAAGGCGCTACATATACCATCTTCATATAGATAACAATGGAGGCAAATTAGACGATCATGCACTGCCCACAGTGGGACTTTTAACGGAACATGATTTCGTCAAGTTTTTTGAGACACTAAAAGCAAATAACTATCAAGGTTGGTACAGTTTCGAAATACGACCTAAAAATGAAACGGTTTCTTTTATTCTTAAGTCTTGTAAAAAGTTTTTTGATAACGTTGTGGCGCAAGATTAAACATTTTTTGAAAATATGTGACATGCCACGAACAGAATTAAATTATATCCCTAAATCCCATTTTTACTAGGATTGAAGACCACAAGCGTGAATCTTTTCCAGCTGAATAAGGTGATAAAGTGTCACTTCACAAAGAAAATATCTCCTTTTTTAATAAGAAAAGCATTCGAGAGGATAGGATCAATGAAGCTATACGGATAATTGATGTTGCTAGAAAAAAGGATGCTATCTTAAGGCTTATAGGCGGTCTGGCAGTACGAAATCATTGTGAAATAATTGATTTTTGTGAGAGAGACTACGGAGATATAGACCTCGTAGGCTTAAAGAAGCATTTTAAGAAAATTAACGAGACTTTTAAGGAACTTGGATACACAGAAAACAGAAACGTGGCTATTGCAACTTCAGGCCAACAGATGCAGTTCTATAAAAAAGATTTAGAAGACCACGTGGATGTCTTCTTAGATACTTTTCGTATGGAGCATGATGTCGTTTTAAAAGACAGGCTTACTCTTGAAGATTACACCATATCTATAAGCGATATCCTGATCACCAAACTGCAAATATACACGATGAACGAGAAAGATCTTCGGGACATTCTCACTATTGTTAAAGATGTATCTCTAGATGAAGAAGACAAATCTGGTGTCATCAATGTGAAATACATTGCTCAACTGTGTGCGAAGGACTGGGGACTTTATACTGATATTATTTCTAATATTAACAAATGTCTTAATCTAATGCATCATTACAACCTTTCGCCTGAGGAAGTTAAGCAAATCCAAATTAAACTAAAAACTATCAAAGAGATGATAGAAAATGAACCGAAGACACGTAGATGGAAATTGAGGGCAAAAATTGGAAAGAAAAAGTCATGGTATAGGGTAGTAGAAGAAGAAGGAGCAATACCAATTTCCTTAGAAGAGGAACTTGAAAAAAGAAAGAATTAAATAATAGCAACGTTTTGCAGATAAAAAAGAAAGGAGAATAACTTCTCCAACAAGAGGAACTCGGGTTTTAGGCTAAGTCTTTGTTTAGAGTATAGGTTCCTGTGATTTTTACTTCAGCTAGAATATGCCCTTTTATAGCTTCTAAAACCTCAGGTCTGCCGAATTTTTCTGGGACATGAATATGGTCGATATCTAAAGCGTAGAGTGTGAAATGATAGTGGTGGATGATGGAATCATTCCAAGGAGGGCAGGGACCATCGTAACCATAATAATCGCCTTCCATGTTTTCGTCGCCCTTGAACCAATCCGTATAATTATTGAGACCTTGTCTTGTTCCCTGTGAAACTCTTCCACTTGGCTTACCGCGAGCCGTAATGCCACTAGAAAATTCTCCCTCCTTGATGCCTGCTGAATCAGCCGGAATCTCGATAAGAACCCAATGCGCAAAATCAACACGAGGTAGATCTTTTGGCACCGTCATGCCTTCTTTATTGACTTGATCTGGTTTTGAAGGTACATCTGAGTCGTGACAGATGAATACAAAGGACTGTGTTCTTGCGGGAACATCCGACCACGAAAAGTCTGGGTTAATGTTTTCTCCCATCTGCACGCCTTCAGGAGTGAGCACACAGAAGCCATATTTTCCTGGAATTCGCTCGCCATCTTTAAATGCAGTTGTTGTCAATTTCATGGGAATCTCTCCTGCTAAGCCTATATGTATGCAAGAATTATATAATAGTTGTAGATTGTTACAAAAAAGATACAAAAATGTCTACTGCTTTAGCGATGGGAAAATGTCAAAAATTTTCAAATAATGAGTACCTAGAATTTTCCAAAAATTTAATTGATGCACCAGCGATAATATGTTGTCAGAACTACACAGTCCTGTTCTATGCTTCGTATCTTTTTCTTTACAAAGTCTAATTATAAAACTTAATATATTCATGTTTACATATAGTTTGAGTACTATTTTTCTTGGAGGTGGAGTTGTGTGTAAAGTAGGTGTAGTTTTGTCTGGGTGCGGTGTATACGACGGCGCAGAAATCCATGAAGCAGTAATTACCCTTTTAGCACTTGATCGTGCTGGCTGCAAAATCGTTATGATGGCACCAAATATTCCTCAAATGCATGTTGTCAATCATTTGACAGGGGAAGAAGCTAAGGGCGAAACAAGAAACGTGTTAGTAGAGTCTGCACGCATTGCACGTGGAAACATTAAAGATATGAAAGACGTAAAGAGCGCAGATTTGGATGCACTTGTTTTCCCAGGTGGATTTGGAGCAGCTAAAAATCTATCAAACTTTGCGACCAAAGGAACTGGAATGGAAGTTAATCCTGAAGTTGATCGGTTATTTAAGGAAATGTTTGGTAAAAAACCAATCGGGTTAATTTGCATTGCTCCAGCAATTGGCGCGAAGTCTGGAGAAGGCGTGACACTGACGATTGGCACTGATAAAGATACAGCAGCCGCATTAGAGACGATAGGTGCTAAACATGTAGACAAACCTGTGAACGATATTGTCGTGGATGAAAAAAATAAGGTTGTCTCAACGCCTGCCTATATGTTAGGACCACGCATATCCGATGTTGCTACCGGCATTGAAAAATTGGTTGACCAAGTTCTGAAAATGGCACAAGCGTAAATTAAAGGACTGCTTAATTTAACAGCAGTTCTCTCTTTTTTTAAGGTTCATCGGCGTTCCTTTCAGCTTTAGAGACGTGTGATGAGTGATCGATGAAAAAATAATCCACATTAGATTTGTTTAACGATAAAGCCAAAAAAAAGGAAAGGATATCAGACATACATTTCAGGCATGTTTTTGTTATAATAATGAACGGATTCGCGTTTTTCTTTCAGGAAAACTAATTTTTCTGTCAATTCAGCTAATTCTGCAAAATGATCTTGAATGTCATTTATGACATCTGCAACACGTTTTATAGACTCAAACAAGGCTTTTTGATTCTCAATAAGTATTTTTTGACCTTTATAGAGTTTTTCAAGTTTTTTATCGGTATATTTATTTGATTCATTCATTTTAAATACACGTTGATTCATGTTTTTTGGTATACTAATCATGATATGAAAATACTTTAAGAACCTTTTGATTAAACAAGCATTTGGTTAAAAGGATTTATGTTCTTTTGGGGAAAGGGTGGATTATAGTGAATGCTTTCTTTTCAGTAATTGTCTTTGAAACTATGAGGCAGTGAGAAAAAATGTAAGGCGATCTCTTAGTAACTAAAATATAATAGCCTCAAAAAGGCATAGATTCTCTCAATTATTTTATTTATTGATTAAAACCACAATAAAAGGAAAATATTAACGGGTGTGACCTTATGTGAATAATTCGTTAAGTTTCTGTTTTAATTGCCACAAGACCCTTTTCTCTAAGAAATTCAATTGCATCAATAGTTGCTGTCATAGATAAGGCTGTCCTTTTTGAGATTTCTCGAATAGTCAATTCCCCCTCAGTAAGAAGTGGAAGAATTTTTTGAACAATATTTGAAGGAAGATACGGTATATAACTAGTAAGAAGGTCAAGGCGCGTGCTGATAATAATAGGTTTTAAAGAGGCCAGTTCGTATATAAGCATCTTTTCTTTTTGATCCAATGGTGGACTGGTTTGCTGGGCATCAAGTTCTGATACAAGGAAGTTGTATAAACCATCAATAAGTCCTTGAAATGGCTGCCCCTTCCTTATGGCTTTCACGATAGGTACAATTCGATGCGTAAACATCCATGCTTTTTCATACAGAAGTGATAAATAGTTTCTTTCAACAAGAATTGAAACAGTAGCAGGAACTACACCGCCTCTTTTCTCAGGATTTTCAATATAGAAATAATAAGCGAATGAAATAAACTGTTCCATAGGGAATGGAATAATAGACTTACCCTCCACACTAGATGTTTTTCCTTTTTCTTCTACACCTATAAAACAAATCGTCATGATTTTAATGACCTTATCGTTAATAAAGTCTTCATCTAAAGCATCAGGATGCCAATAAATAGGTTGAGGTCCAATGTTTTCGTCAATAACTGAATAAATGACACCACGAACCACTTTAAGTGCCTCAAAGAGATCGATTTTTATTTTTTATGTCCATGTGAAACATCTAATTGTACTGACTTCCACAGATCATCCAGTTGTCTTTCTACCCATCCTAACTCATAGAGAATCTTTTCACAATCTTGGTAAAATACATCTCGTGTGTGAGCATTTGAGTATTTTTTGTGAAAAAGCCCAATATCTAACAAACGACGATAAATCAGCCATCTGTATTTATCTATTTGATTAAGTTTTATAGCGATGAGTTGCTGAAACAAGGAATCAGCATTATAAATTGGTTTTTTGTGCTTAATGAAGTTTTCTAACTTAAAATAGAGCAGTTCAACACATTGATATCTCATCAATACTGCATTTCTGCGAATCCACATTTTGTGAAAAAAGCTGTCATCAAAGAAAATACTCAGGTCTTCAGCCCATGTTGTGATACCATCAAAGGAATATGATCCTACAACTGGAGATTTATTCAGAAGTTCATTTGCATGCCAAATAGAGATATCTGTTCTTTGTGATTCTTTCTCAAATATATACCATAATAATGAAAAATAGACATCCGAACGATAATATCCAAAGGTTTCTGCATCAAGTGCAATAAGTAAAGGAGAAAGATGATTCTTGTGTGTTACCTTATCAAGGATTTGTTCGGCACGAGGCCATCCATGACTTAAAGCATAACTAAGGTCACGATTTCTTGGGAAAAGCTTCATTTCTGTTCCATAGAACTCACAATTATAAATACCCCCAAGATCTTGCTTGTCAAAAGCGATGGGATCTCCATCCACAATAATATAGCTAAGTCCTAACTCTGACAATGTGGGCACAATATCTTTTGCAAAAATCAATTCTGGGGGAAAAAATCCTGTTGGCGTAATCCCAAAAGAGTCACGTATCATTTTTAGATGATGAAAAGTCTGTTCTTTTAACAGACCATCTGGTGTAAAGATAGAGGGGGCCTGGTGAAAGGGGGAAGTCATCAGTTCAAGAACCTGGGAATCAACTAATTCCCCTATTAGACTGAAAAGATCATCTCTTTTCCTCTCAAACCATTTTAATAACGCACCAGTAATATTTGCGGTGATTCTGACAGGGCTAAAGTTGTGTTCTAAATCTCGAATTAAATATAGTAGTCTTTCATAGCACTTTTTACAAATTTCGAAAAAGATTTCGTCAGGACCGTAATAAGGATAATGAAAATGAAGTAATAGTGCGATATCTGTCATTTAAACTCCACAATGTTTTTTTTAATACTTAATATTTTATTTTGGTCAAATAGATTCTAGGTGAAATAATTGCAATCATTTCTTTTCTAGATTGTGGATGATCTTCTAAATATAGAGTTAGATTTTTGTAAAGAAGCATTTTTAACCTGACCTACTTAAATTGCATAAACATTAGCCTCAGTCAGGAGGAGGCCATCATAAAAGAAATCCTTTATAAGCTTTCAAAAATCGATAATGCAAGAATAATTGGTGTAAATACCACCGAAAAAGAAGTACATATAGAATTGTTTGTTCCAAAGGTTATGGAAGAAACTCAAGAAAATGGACAAATAAACAAGATAGTTAAAGAGATATCTAAGATCATAGATGAAGGATCATCCCAAAGACATTCAATAAAGGTCAAAGGTGCGGTTATTTCTATAAAAATTCCAGTTTTTAAATAGAAAGAAGAAAAAGTTTGTGTAAGATTATCTTGTGCTTTTTTGTTTTGTTTTAAACATCAGGGGTCTCCAATGCCATCTTCCTTGATCACAAATACGGCTTCAGATTCAGGAAGGCAGGGGCTATCTACTACTCTTGCAACGCGTCGATCACCCTTGGATTTGCGCAGGTACACACGCGTGGTACAGGCATGAGCAACAATATGTCCACCGACTGGGGCTGTAGGATCGCCAAAGAACATATCTGGTCGAGCCATCACCTGGTTGGCCACCACTACCGCTAAATGATGAACTTCTGCAAGACGAAGCAGTTGATGCAAGTGCTTATTAAGTTTCTGCTGTCTTTCTGCTAGTGTACCGCGCCCAATGTATTCGCTTCTGAAGTAACTGGTCAGAGCATCCACTATAACCAGTTTAATGTTTTTTTCCTGAATGATATTAGGGGCTTCTTCTATAAGTAAAATCTGATGATCACTATTATACGCTCTTGCATAGACAACATTTTGTAATGCAGAATCAATCTCAAGATCTTCTTTTTCCATCATTTGAACAAGGCGCTCTGGACGGAATGTACCCTCTGTATCGACATATAAGGCTCCGCCGCCTAATCCTCCTTTTTCAGGAGGAAGTTGGGTCTTTATACATAGTTCGTGGCAAATCTGTGTCTTGCCCGATCGAAAAGGTCCGTAAAATTCAGTAATACCATTAGTTTCTATGCCGCCGCCTAGAACTGCGTCTAATTGTTCACTACCTGTGGTTATACGCCCTACAACTTTTCGAATTTCATAAAATTCCAAGGCGGTGGAATAACCAATCTCTAATTGTTCTCGCGCCGATTGTATTATCTTCTGGGCGGTGCTTTCGCCAATATCGACAGTTGTAGACAGTTCTTTGGGTGCAGCGACAGCTAATGTTTCGAGAGAAGTGTATCCTGCTTCTTTCAATTTTGCTGCTGTAGCGGGGCCTACACCGGGCAGTTCCTCTAATTCAACCATACTATCACCTTATCACACTTTATGTTGGCTTCATGGTCTTTAAACAAAACTGAGGGGTAAGTGAAAGTAAAACTATTTTACATATGAATAGGCATCCCTGAAACAAGAAATTCGCCTTATACTACAAATCCTATGTTTTTAAAATAACCCTCATCATATATTTTCTCTTTATGGTTAATTTTAATCTCATGAAAATGTTGTTAAACTGCCTCCTTAAATTTTCAATTCTCAAATAACTATCCAATGCTTGTTCCGCACTCCAAAAGTATTTAACTAAAATAGAAAAACCTTAATTAGTTTTGTGTTCTATGAGGAAGGCAAAATCTCACTAAGCAACGCTGCAAAAATTTTACCATCTTTACGCATTGGAAAAGGAGTTTAATAGTGAAATGCAACTGCTAATGCCAACAAGTTGTGCATTCGCAATCACCTATAAATGTAACTCTAGGTGCACAATGTGCAACATTTGGCAGAAATATGAAAAAGATCCTCAGGCATATCAAAAGGAAATTCGAAGTGACCAATTCTTCGCGTTTGTAAAGAAATGGCAAACCATTACATCATATAATATTGTTGGAGGAGAACCTTTTTTAAGCCCATATATCGAAGATGCAGCTTTGTTTTTACTTTCAAACGGAAAAAACTTTACCGTTACAACTAATGGTGTCCTATCATCCAAAATCACTGATTTTGTTACAAAATTGTCTACATTTCCTCAACAGTATGGTATCTCGATCTCTCTTGATGCAATTGGCGAAATTCATGATAAAATGCGAGGCAGAAGAAAATCATATGAAAGGGCAATGCAGACGCTAAAAAACTTAATACAAACAAAAGAAAACGGTTCGAATATTCGACTTTCAATACATTTTACTTTATCGCCCCTCAACTACAGCCAATTGTGGCAAGTATATGAATTGACCAAAGAATTAAAGCTTGGTTTTCGTTTCAATTTTATGGCATACAGCGATTTTTACTTTGAAAACAAAGATACACGCATGAAATTTACTGAAACTCAATTTAATATTATAGAAAACCAGATAAACAAGATTATTTCTGATGAAAGAAATGGAAAGAATACAAACGATAAATTAGAAAAACGTCATGCTCATTTTCGAGCAATGCTAGCCTATGAAAAAAACCAGGTGAAAAATATGTTATGCACGGCGTATACAACACACATGTATCTTGATCCCTATGGGGCGATTTACCCGTGCTGTTTTTTAAATAAAAAAGTTGGAACTATAGATGATCCTCCAGAAGTCGTATGGGCAAATGAAGAACTTAAAGAGTTTATTAAATGTGATTGCAAATGTAATATCTGCCCACATTGGTTTGAAAGTGTTTGTCTTATGAGTTGATACCATGAAAAAGGATAATCTGACCTCTGTTTGTTTCTATTTTGAAGTACATCAGCCTTTTCGATTGCGAAAAGATTTTCATGTCAAAAGATTTTCACTGCTTGGTCGTTCTTTATTTGATCAATATTTTGACGATGATGTTAATAAGGCCTTATTCAATAGAATTGCAGAAAAATGCTATTTACCCACAAATGAAATTCTGTTGAAAAAAATTGACCAGTTCAAAAAGGAACGCCGCCAATTCAAGGTATCATTTGGATTAACAGGGCTTTTTATTGAACAATGCGAGCGCTACAATACAGACCTACTAGACTCATTTAAGCAACTTGTTGATACGGGATGTGTTGAGCTACTAAACGAAACGTATTATCACTCAATATGTAGTCTATATGATGTAGAGCGAGAAGAATTCATAGACCAAGTGGCTTTACATCAACAATTGATTCAAGATGTTTTCAGTTACAAACCTACAGCCTTCATCAATACTGAATGCTTATATAATAACAGTATTGCGCGGGTAGTAGAAGAAATGGGCTATAAAGTCATCCTGACTGAAGGAGTCGATTGGGTTTTAAGTAACTGGAAATCACCAAATTTTGTATATAAACCACCTTCTAATTTCTGTAAGCGCTTACGAGTTTTGTTGAGGAATTATCGATTAACGGATGATATTGGTTTTAGATTTTCTTCGCGGGACTGGGCAGAGTGGCCTCTTACTGCAGGTAAATACGCCTCATGGTTATCCGCAACTTCAGGACAATGTATTAATCTATTCATGGACTATGAGACCTTTGGAGAACATCATTGGACAGATTCAGGGATCCATTGGTTTTTACAGGCGCTCCCTGATGAAATTTTCAAACATAAATCCCTTGATTTCGCCACACCAAGCGAAATTGTTGAAGAAAATGCTTCAATTGGTGGTGAAATTAGTATAGGAGACTATGAAACAATTTCATGGGCCGATGAGGAACGAAGTACCGAGAGTTGGATTGGGAATTGGATGCAACAAGAAATTTATCGAGAGTTATTGGCTTTGGAAAAACCAGTGAAAGCAATTGCTGATAAATCTTTAATTCAAATATGGCGAAATTTACAGGCGAGTGATCATCTTTATTACCTAGCAACCTTTGGTGGAGGACCTGGAGAAGTTCATAGTTATTTTAGTCCCTATCATACTCCTTTTGAAGCGTATTCAGTTTATGTCAGAATACTTGCAGATTTCGCACGAGTTGTGAACGAACGAAAAAAAAAGCAAACTGACGAACAAAATGAGTTAGAAAAGATTTCTTAGAAGAGCTTTTTCAATTTTTTTTTAAATAGTCTTCCAGAAGCCACAAGAACAGCGTAAAAGACGGTTTAATTTATAAAGTAAAGCTCCACATCTAGGACAGTGACCATATAAAGAAATATTCAACTCTGAATGAGTCTTAGTAGAATGAAAATTGCTGCTCACGGTTTATCAAGCATAATAATATATTTCTACCTTATAAGGATAAGAGAGGCTTTCATGTAAGTGAAAAAAGCAAAAGAAGAACTCTTAGAAACGTAAACGTGTTACAAATTTGTTTAAGGGTAATCCTAATTGGTGAGAATGATGGATAGAAAGACACTTTCTTTGATCTTAATTCTAACAGCGATATGGGGTACCGGCCCAGTTACTGCACGATTTCTTGTGGGAGTTTCAGGGGAGATCACCCCAACTGACCTTACTCTCTTGAGGTGGGTGATTGCGTTCATTTTCCTATTTGTACTACTTTGTAGAACTCAAAGTTTTAACGAATCAAAACTTTCATTTAGGGCAGATTGGTTGAATTTTCTGGCTATTGGCGCCGCAAATGCAGCATTTGGTTTATTGTTTTTGTTTGGAGTCAGTTTGAGTTTTGCTGTAAATGCTGCACTTTTAACAAATCTTCATCCTATTTTTATAGCTATTTTAGCACATGTTTTATTAAACGAAAAAACTGGAATCAAGCAATCTCTTGGAATTTTTTCAGCAATAATTGGAATGCTGGTAGTTGTAACGCAAGGTGATTTTTCATCATTAGTTCTTTCAGGACAGTTTATTGGAGATTTTCTATTAATACTTTCAGCTTTGGCGTGGTCTATTCAATCTCTTCTCGCCAGGAAACATGTTAAGACGTACGGAGGATTACAAACTCTTGCTTTAAGTGCTCCATTCACCATTATAATCTTGATTCCATTTGCAGTTATTTTAGGAAATATGCAGACGATATTCACCGTATCTCTGATTGGATGGCTTTTGATATTGCACTTCAGTTTGGGTATTTCTGGAATAGGTTATGTTTTATGGTTCTTAATTCTTCGTAGAATCGAAACCGCAAAGGCCAGCGTATCAATATTAATAGTCCCTTTATATACGATAATCTTCGCAAATATATTCTTAAACGAACCAATTACATTGATGGTAGTTATTGGAACGGTGTTTGTATTGACAGGTATTTATTTGGTTCAAAAAGCTAAGTAGTTGATGCGTCGAACCATTTTATACGAATTGGATCAGGTTCATATGGTCCAAATGGGGATTTGATGCAGAAAAATTTGCAATTACGTCCCATTCTTAAGAGCTATTATTTCTTTAACATCTATAAGTTTCCATACGTAATTTCTTTCTTCTTTGACTATAGATTCAAGAGGTTCTTCAGGCGAATGACCAAGGGCTTTCAGGATATTCTTTGAAAGATTCTTATCTTTAATTAGTTGTACAAATCTTTCCCGTATGGTCTTCTTCTTGTTATCACCCTTCACTTCTACCAAGCGTCCTAAGAGGGTTACAAAGGAATAATCAGAGAGGTCTCGACTATATCTGTCCACTTCAACGGAAACATTAGGATTTTGCTGGAAAAATTCGATTTTTTTACCATATTTGGTTGACAGAAAAAACATGTGCTTTCCATCAAAAATGTAAAGAAACGGCGCAATATAGGGATGTTCTTTGCCTTTAAAAGCAATCCGACACACATATTCATCAATAATTAATTGATCATATTCCTTTCTGTCCATTTGTGGGATTTTTTGAATATCCATAGATATCCCTGCATTCCATTAAATTTTCAACAGTTACCTCAATAAATCTTAGACTATAAAACTTATCAGGATTCATTCTCTTTTTCAACCAATGTTTTGACAGATTCGATGAAGCAAAACACAAAAATGATGATTTCAATAGATATTACAATCAAGATTTTTAGTAAATATTGGTAAAAAAGAGTTGAGATTTTATGACGTTCTCAATTATTGGTTATGATCCTAACACAGGTGATTTAGGAGTTGCCGTACAGAGCAAGTTCATGTGTATTGGAATTGTAACTCCATTTGCGAAAGCAAATGTTGGAGCTCTTGCAACCCAATCTTGGATAAACACAACTTACGGCCCACGAGGGATTGAGATGCTAGAAACAGGTATGGGCGCGAAACAAGTCTTAAAAAAACTCATATCAACTGATGAAATGCGAGAATATCGTCAAGCAGCGATTATAGATTCCACAGGTGCAGTTGACGCATTTACAGGAAAGGATTGCTTCTATTGGGCGGGACACATCATTGGAGACAACTTCAGTTGTCAAGGTAATATTTGTTACGAAGGAACAGTTGAAAGTATGGCTAAGGCATTTGAAACTCAAAAAGGAGATTTAATTGACAAATTGCTTGCAGCAATGAAAGCGGGGGATGAAGAAAGAAGAGGGGACGTTAGAGGGAAACAAGCTGCTGCGCTTTTGGTTGTGCGTGAAAAAGGTGGTTATGAAGGCCTAAATGATCGTTACGTTGATATTCGAGTTGATGAGCATACAGAACCTATTAAAGAACTCTGTAGAATATTTGAACTCTATGATCTGACTTTCCTTGCCAGAGAAGCTACATCAAATTTGTTGACGATTGAAGGAGAAATTTCAATAAAAATAAAGCAAATTCTTATAGAACTTGGTTATCTCAATGAGGCTGAAGCAGCGAAAGGGGATGGCTGGGAAAAAGTAGAGAGGGATGCCTTAGAGGCATGGATTGGAATTAACAATTTCGAAAGCAAATGGCGTGATGACGGTACGATATGGAAGTCAATCTACGGCTATATGATGAAAGAAAAAGGAACGTCTTTCGTTTCGCTCAGAAAAATGTCAGAATGGTGAACTACCACCCTACAAGTTGGGGGGGTCTTCTTGCGGAGAAGGGATAAAGGGGAGACAAAATAACAATACTTTGAAAAACTAATGGTGTTTTGTCACAACAAATTATTATTTTGATGGTTAGACTTCTTTAACCATATAAATGGTTGGTTAGATATATATTACCTATAGGTGAACCTACTATGAGCATTATCATCAACACCAAATACACAAACAACAAACCCTATTATTACGTGTATGTAGTCTATGGTGAAGGCAATAAAGAAACCCATTACATTGGTAGTGCAAAAAACCCAATATCATATGAAAAAGCATTGTATAAAGTCAAAGAGATCCTTAAACAAGAAATGCAGAAGAAACTTCACCATGCGGAAACACGAGCCGAGAACTTAAAGAATGAATACCTTTCTAAATAGGTTAAATATATCTAACCTATATATGCTGCGTTTTTCTATTGTTATGTTTTCTATAATAGATTCATACTATTTTGACTGTTCTAAATGCTTTTCTCATTGACTTAATGCTTTTCCGCGCGATTGATTCAGGATAGAATCCTAGAACCGCCTGATTTAGTGCTTCTAGGGATACTTCTCCGCTTATTCTGCAGAAAGCACCTAAAATTCCTATGTAATTATTACCGCCATAATTTTGATTTGTTAGGCTTTCATCTATTTCATTCATTGAAACTTTGTCAACATCTACTGTTGCTGTGGAGAATCCTATGCCGAAGAGTTCTATTAACTCGTATGGGGAATATGATGAATTGACAAGGAGAATGCCTGACCTTTTTAATCCCTCTGTAACGTCCAATATTTTCAAAAACGAATCATCCAGTACTATGGTGTAATTTGGGCAGCAGATCTGTGGATAAGTAGATAAAAGTTTCTTGCTAATTCGAATGGCAACTTTTAGAATCACTTCTGGTGTTGTGGTTTTAGGTTGAAACACTTGGGAACACTTATTCCTATAAGCTATTGCCTCAGCAAGGATCTCTGCTAATGTAACTACATTCATGTCTCCTCGACCGATTAAGAGAATTTCTTTGATTTTATAAAATGACATGAGGGTACAACCTTTCTTAGAATAAATTGAATCCTGTGTTTTGCTCCTTTTTATCGCATACTTATACTTTGAAATTAAAATTTAGACACTTTTTAATGGATATTTTTGTCTTAAGAACGCAGATTCTAGTAAAAACATTTGAATAGCGATTTAAAATTAGATCAAATCTTAAAACTTTTTAAGTAATAATAATTGACTTTGTAAATAGCAAATTTTTTCATGGAGGAAAAATTTATGCAATTCTCTCAGTTCTCTATAGCATTCCTGATTGACTTTATTGTGTTTGTAGCTATTGTGGCAGTTTCTGTAGCCATAACGTGCTGGCTTTGGGGCTATTCGAGATACAAATTTGCTTGGGGGTCAAGTATCGTTACTGGAATTGTAGCCGCTGTCGTATGGATTATATTTAGAATGTTACCGCTCGGTCGTTATACCTTGGCTATTGCATTTGTTGCAGTCTTTGTAGTGATTCTTCTTGCACTTCGTCACTTTTGGCCTAAATTTTCTGAATGGCCAACAGCGTTTCTCGGTACGCTGGTTTGTATCGTTATAGTCATTGTCATTTGGCTGGTAATTTCATTTATCATTGCGGGGCTGGGTTTGATAGCAGGATATCTGCCCCCACTGAGTATATTCTAACACCAGAATCTAAAAAATTCTTTTCTTTTTTTTTAAGACGGTCATATGAGTTTTTTGAGAAGCTAAAATGAACTAAGAGATAATAAAATTCAAGACAACGAATGAAGAGCTGAAATAGATTATTATAAAAAAAAGGCGAAAAAGAGAAAAAATGGATCGGGATAGACTATGTAACTTGTGCAATTATTGCAAGAATAGCGCCTATTATAACGAGTAATCCCCCGAGACCAAGCACAATTATACCAAAGATTAGGGCAAGTATTATGTATACCCACTCATCTAACTGATCTGCAACGCGGAGAACAATAATTATTATTCCGATAATTATTGATATAGCCGCTGCAATTAAGCCACCAAGAGCACCTAGCGAACTTGGAACACCAAGTCCGATTCCCACGAAACTCAACGCTCCTTGGACAATCATAAGGATTGCACCGACAATCACTAGTATCCATGCCGCTAATAAAATACCACCAGACGGTCTAGCCATACAATCACCATTTCAATATCTTATTTCAGGTTAGGATGAACCCGATTTCCTAGTATATAACTTGTTCGCATTCAAGCTTGTAGAGAACCATGGACTTAAACAAATATCATAGAAGAAATCAACTTCAAGAGAATCAAATAATAACTATTTGAACACTATCGTTTTCTAGATCGAATAAGTGCCAATAACAAAGAATAAGGATTCTCTAAAATTATATAGAAAAAAAGGAAAAAATAATAGGATTATACTTTTGGCAAGATTTCGAGCGATTTATCGATTTGTTCCTGTGGCATTTCATAGTCAACAAGGTTTCCAGCGAGATATTCTTCATATCCTTTTAAATCAAAATGACCGTGTCCGCTGTAATTAAAAGCAATCACTTTTTCTTCACCAGTTTTTTTACATTTTTGTGCTTCTTTGATCACTGCAACGATAGCATGATTGGTTTCTGGCGCTGGAACGATCCCTTCTGTCTTTGCAAAGATCACTCCTGCTTCAAAGGTTTCTATTTGATGGTATGCAACGGACTCCAAGATACCTTCTTTTTGCAGTAGACATAAACTGGGGGCGTCTCCGTGGTATCTTAATCCTCCAGAATGAATTGGTGGTGGGACAAACTCGTGCCCAAGAGTGTACATTTTCACTATAGGAGCTAACTTACCAGTATCTCCGTAATCGTAGGCATAAGGTGCTCTTGTCAATGTAGGAACCGCCTTCGGCTCAACAGCAATAAATCGGATATCTTTTCCTTTCAATTTGTCTGGAACAAACGGATAAAAGAACCCTGCAAAATTACTGCCGCCTCCAACGCAGCCAAGCATCATATCAGGATATTCCCCAATCTCTTCAAACTGTTTTTTAACCTCCTGACCTACAATTGTTTGATGTAGCAGGACGTGATTGAGCACGCTTCCTAGACTGTACTTAATTTTATCGTCGTTTAGAGCATCCTCCACAGCTTCAGATATTGCTAAACCAAGGCTTCCAGGATGGTCAGGATTTTCCTTTAAAACACTTCGTCCGACCTCTGTATTATTAGACGGACTTCGGAAAACTTCGCTGCCATAAGTCTGCATTAATACGCGTCTATACGGTTTCTGGTCGTAACTGACACCAACCATATATACACGGCATTTTATGTCAAAAAGGGCACATGCGAGGGAGAGCGCACTTCCCCATTGACCTGCACCTGTTTCAGTTGTAATTTGTTCTACACCTTCTTTCATTGCAAAATACGCTTGGGCGATAGCTGTGTTGGGCTTATGACTTCCCGTAGGGCTGAGATCCTCTCGCTTATAGTAGATCTTAGCTGGTGTATCCAAATACTCCTCAAGCCGTTTTGCCCGATATAGTGGGCTTGGTCTACCTAATCGCCTGTAAGCCTCTTGTAACTCTTCAGGAATAGGAATGTATCTTTCTGGGGACATCTCCTGTTGTAGAAGTGCAACAGGGAACAAAGGCATTAAATCAGGAGGACCACAAGGTTCTTTCGTTACAGGGTGTAACGGAGGAGGGAGAGGGGCTGGTAGGTCGGCTAATACATTATACCATTGAGTTGGTAACTCATCAAGGTTTAAGACAACTTTTACACCATCATACATTTTCAATCACCTCAAATTTTTTAGATTTCTATTTTTATTTTTCAAAAAAGTTGGAAACGAGGGGGTATCAATAGCTGTTGAAATAGTGGGCTACTGCCACCGCCAAGAATGCCAGGGATGCCAAGAAAAGTTTGAAAAGCTCAAAGCTAAGTCAATTAAAAATTCAGGAGTAAAATCTGTTGGAGTTTTATAAAAACCTTTTTCCGGGCAGGGTGGTTTAGCTTCAAGACTGAGAGAAAAGAAAAGACATTTTGTTAAAGCAACATCCATTGGCGCAATCAAACCACCTATGCATCAGCAGTATTAGCTTTTTGTTTATAAACTTAACGTTTTTGTAAGAATTGCCTACTAACTCAGATAATGCAGAAAAAATAAGCAGGCAATGAATGCAAAAGAAAAATGTTCGATAGCCTTCTTGTAAATGAAGACAAAAGAGATGTATATGATATATTGAGGGGCAGTCTAAAAAACTATCCTATCAATGTTGCGAATTGTTCATCGATCTCCTTTGAAAGTTCATCACATGTCGCGTCTATTTTTTCGGGATCAATTATTTTGAGACGAGAGATGTTTTCGTAGACGCCCAGTTTAAGGATGTCCGCTATAGATGCACCACTTTCACTTGCTGCTCTCATCTTTTGATGTGTCTGCATGATTATTCCAAGCATTCGCTTTGCCTTATCTAGGGAACAGTAAGAATCGACTGGATGATATGCATGTTGCATCAAGTAGTCCTCGCGAATGATACGCGCGGCCTCAAGCACTACTCTTTCAATCTCAGGTAACGCATCAGGACCTACTAATTGTACGATTTCCTTGAGTTCTTTCTCCTTTTGTAAAAGCGACATAGCTTCAATTCTCAAATCTCTCCAATCCGCGCCTAAATTGTCTTTATACCATTCCTCAAGTGTTTCTTGATACAATGAATAACTAGTTAACCAATCAATAGCTGGGAAATGCCTTCGTGATGCTAAGTCTTTAGATAACGCCCAGAAGACCTTTACAACACGTAATGTGTTTTGCGTAACTGGTTCAGAAAAGTCACCGCCAGGTGGGCTAACTGCGCCAACAACGCTTACAGATCCATAACGTTCGTCAGAACCTAGAGTTTTAACTCTTCCTGCGCGTTCATAAAATTCAGCGATGCGGGATGCAAGATATGCTGGATAGCCTTCTTCTCCAGGCATTTCCTCAAGCCGTCCAGAGATCTCGCGAAGCGCTTCGGCCCATCTTGATGTTGAATCTGCCATGATAGAAACATCATAACCCATATCACGGAAATATTCGGCAAGTGTAATGCCCGTGTAAATACTCGCCTCTCGTGCAGCGACTGGCATATTTGAAGTATTGGCAATAAGGACAGTTCTTTTCATTAAAGGTTCGCCAGATCGAGGATCCTCTAGTTCTGGAAATCTTTCTAATACTTCCGTCATTTCATTGCCACGTTCACCACAGCCAACATAGACAACAACTTGTGTGTCAGCCCACTGAGCAAGTTGGTGTTGCATGACTGTTTTTCCGGTCCCAAACCCCCCAGGAATGGCGCCCGTGCCTCCCTTGGACATGGGGAAGAAAGTATCAAAAATCCGTTGTCCAGTAAATAGAGGAACTATTGCGGGAATGTTTTCTTTGATTGGTCGAGGGACACGAACAGGCCATTTCTGCATCATAGTCAAATCTTGACGTCCTTTATCCGTTTCAACTACTGCAATGACATCTTCAATTGTGTAGTCTCCTGCTGGAACAATTTCAACAACCTTTCCAGAGGTTCGTGGTGGAACCATAATTCTGTGCTCGACTAAAGTCGTTTCAGGCACTGTTCCAAGAATGTCTCCACCAGTAACATTATCACCAACGCTCAAGCGAGGCGTAAATGACCATTTCTTTGTCCGATCAAGAGGGCTCGCGACAATTCCTCTTGTAATGAAATCACCAGATAATTCTTTTAAGGAAGGTAAGGGACGCTCAATGCCATCGTAGATCTGGCTGATCAATCCCGGTCCTAATTCAACGCTTAAAGCGCCACCGGTAGCTATAACTTTTTCTGTAGGTCGAATTCCGGCAGTTTCTTCATATACTTGGATACTACACACGTCGCCTTCTAAGGCGATAACTTCTCCGATAAGTTCTTCACTTCCTACACGACATACTTCGTACATTTGTACGCCTGTCATGTTTTTAGCTTGAATTAACGAACCTGCAACTCGTGTAATTTCGCCTTCTATTGTTGCCATAATTTTTCACCTATAATCCCAGCGGCACTCTACCGCGATTTTAATTATAATAATATGTCGACTTTCTCACAAGTCAACTCCAACAGCCCTCTTGACTAGGGCTTTAATTGGATCAATTTCTCGTTTCATTGGTCCATGTTTGTCTTGGAGTTCTACAACAATGGGAAATTCCTTTTCGGTAATTTGAGTTATAATTGAACGAACAGAGGCAGAATCAGCTATCCGTTCAGTAGTAATAATGAGACCAATATCTTTTCTTTCTGAGAGGGTTAAAAAAATGGACCTTGCGTCGTCATCAGTAGTTACATAACCCTCATCAATCCCAGCTAATTTCAAACCAGTAACAGTATCTTCATCCGCTACAGCTACTATCTTCAAAAAAATCGCTCCTCTACTTATTAGATCTAAGAGATTATGCGGAGGAGAGTCTCAATAACTGTGTCTAAAGCCTTAGATAGGTTTTGATTTGCTTTTTCTTTAAGCGATGCAATTTGTGATTCAGATTCTTTGAGTATAACATTTACCGCTTCATCGATTTGTTTCTGAATATCCTGTTGAATTGTTTCAGCTTGCCCTTCGGCATTATTCTTTGCTTCTTCAAGCACTTGCCGAGCTTTTAGGTTTGCTTCTTCTTCAATTTTTTTAGCCTTTTCATTTGCTTCGGAAAGAATTGTGCGTGCTTGTTCCTCTAAATCTCGAATTGCTTTGAGTGTCTCAATGCTGGACATAAATGATATTCTCCTCAATTTTCATGTAAACATTATGAATCGGTTTTATAATAGTTCCCTTTATATTCCTTTCTATCGCTGGCTTCGTTTTTCGAGGTCGGGACTTAGATGGAAGAAGATTGCTGTAAATTGAATCTATGAGGGATCTTAAGAGAAATTCTATAAATCTCTGATGCGTTTATATATAGTATCCAGTTTTCTGCGTCCAGTGTAAAGTTTTTATTTCAATTATTTCAATTTGAATCTGTACGTTTATGAAATTTATTTTTGTAAAGGTATTAACTGTGGGATAATAATGAAAAAGGGATTTAAAAAACTTATACCAGTCTCTGAAGCCATAAATGCCGTTTTAAGCGAACTTAAGCCACTAAAAAGCGAAATAATACATGTTAAAGAGGGCTTAAATCGGGTAATTGTCAATGATATCGTTGCTCGATATGATGTACCAATGTTTGACCGTTCTGCAATGGATGGCTACGCAATTAGATCAGAAGATTCTTTTGGTGCTAGTGTAACTGACCCTGTGTATCTTAAAATTACAGGGAGAATTGAGATAGGAACTATCCCAGATATTGAAATTAAAACTGGAGACGCCGCTCAGATTATGACGGGTGCAGCGCTCCCAAAAGGAGCAGATGCTGTTATAAAAGTCGAGGATACACGAGAACATGGACATAGTATAGAGGTAATTAAACCATATCCTCCGAGAAAAAATGTTAGTATTAGAGGAGAGGATGTAAGGAGAGGTGACGTTATCCTAAAGCAAGGTCATCTTCTTCATCCTCAAGACATAGGCATCATAATAGCATCTGGACATGATCAAATAAGTGTAATCCGCAAACCAAAAGTAAGTATTATATCGACTGGGAGTGAACTTATTGATCCTGGCGAGATACTTGAACCCGGAAAGATATTTGATGTCAATAATGCCACTTTGTCTAGTTTAGTAAGTCAATTTCATTCAATCCCCTCTTTTACCAGAAGAGTAAAAGATGACAGAGACGAATTATTACAAGCCCTTGAAAAGGCAATTGAACAAACAGATGTCATCGTGTTTTCAGGGGGCAGCTCTGTCGGAGAATATGATATAATTGATGAGATTATTCTACAAAAGGGTAAGTTATTAGTTCAAGGTGTAGCTATGCGACCAGGCGCTCCAACACTCATTGGAATCATTAACAATAAACCAGTTTTTGGTCTTCCAGGCTCACCAGTAGCGGCAATGATTTCCTTTGATGTATTTGTGCGACCAACCCTTCAAACTCTGCTTGGAATGACACCATATGATCCAAAACCAATAATTAAAGCGAAACTCAAACGTAGTATTCCATCAGAAGTTGGAAGACGAGATTTTGCGAGAGTAAGGATAGTAAAAGAAAACAACGAATTCTTTGCAGAACTTGTAAGAGTAAGAGGATCAGGAATTATAAGCACCTTGGTGAAAGCAGATGGCATAATTGAAGTTTCTGAAGAGCGAGAAGGCTTAAGCAAAGGAGATTCTGTTGATGTTAAACTCTTTTCACAGCATTATTTTCCCAGTTCGTGAACTACAACCCCTACAAGTAGCGTGGCTCCCTGAACCATCCATTCCCGTTGAGGGGATTTTCTTGCGGAGAAATGATAACAGGCTTAAGGAAATTTATCAAAAACTCTCTTAGAGAGTTCACATGACTTCAAGTGGTTAATAGGAGGTAAAATGTTGAAACGCAAAGTCTACTTAGATCTAGTGTCTATAGAAGAAGCAAAAAGAAGGTTTTATGAGCATTTTAAAATAACTTATCACCTCACTAATTCATCTATATGGGATGCAGGTGGAAAAGTTTTAGCAGAAGATATTGTTGCAGGATACGATGTACCTCCTTTTGATAGGGCTCGAATGGATGGATATGCACTTATTGCCAGAGATTCCTTTGAGGCGGATGAAGACAATCCTATTACATTGAAAATAGTAGATGAAATACCCGCAGGTGTTATTCCAGATGTTGAAGTCAATTCTGGGGAATGTACTGTTATATCAACAGGTGCAGTAATTCCAAAAGGTGCAAATTCTGTCATCATGGTAGAGTACACAGAACAAGAAGAAAAACAAGTGAGATTATTTAGATCTGTTGTGCCTGGCGAAAACATCATGTTTGCAGGATCTGACATTAAAATAGGCGAAATTGTGTTAAGAAAGGGTGAACGATTATCACCACGAGAAATTGGTGTTCTAGCCGCTCTAGGAGTTTCTGAAATCCCTGTTTATCAACAACCAAATGTAGCAATAATCTCAACAGGAGATGAAATAACATCACCAGGTGAACTTCTTGAACCTGGGAAGATTTTTGATATAAATGGTGCTACATTAACAAATGCCGTGAGAGAGTGTGGATGCAAACCCAACTTTTTAGGTATTATAAAAGATTCTCCTGAAATGTTAAAAGAGCAACTCAAAAAAGCGCTCTCTAAAGCTGATGTTGTACTTATATCTGGAGGAACCTCTAAAGGTGTTGGAGACCTTTCCTACAAGGTCATCAATGAGTTAGGAACGCCAGGTATACTAGTTCACGGCGTGGCAATTAAACCAGGTAAACCACTGCTTTTGGCGGTAGTAGATAATAAAGCGATAATAGGACTGCCTGGATACCCAACATCAGCGCTAACTGTTTTTGAGCGTCTTGTAGCACCGTTCTTGCGTTCATTAGCTGGGATAAATAGTCTTGAAAAAAAGGTTCTTGAGGCATACATGGTCACACGAGTAGATCATGCTCTTGGTCGCCATGAATTTCTTCCTGTCCATATTATTAGAAAGGACTCCAAATATTTTGCATATCCAGTTCTTACTGGTTCAGGCGCAATAACTACTCTGAGTTTTAGTGATGGGTTCGTTGAAATTCCCTCAAACCAACTTTTCATTGATGAAAATGAAAGGGTTACTGTAGAATTATTTAGCAACACTATTGAGCCCGCAGATCTTGTCTTTATTGGAAGCCACTGTCTTGGATTAGATCTCATCTACAATTTAATGCAAAAACATGATCCAAGTGTTTCTTTCAAACTAATCAATGTAGGATCGATGAGTGGTATAAAGGCAATAAGAAGGGGAGAAGCAGATATTGCAGGAATACATCTTTTTGACGCAAAATCAAATGAATATAATTTACCATTTCTTCAAGACATTATTGGTCAAGTCATAGTTATAAGAGGTTATAAACGAGAGCAAGGTTTGATAGTTGAAAAAGGGAATCCAAAAAATATAACGGGGCTACGAGATCTACTGAGAGATGACGTGTCTTTTATTAATAGACAAAAAGGATCTGGAACACGGATCCTCACTGATTTCGAATTAGAAAAAATCGCTCAACAAGAAAATATGAAGTTCTCAGAACTTATTTGGGCTATTAAAGGCTATGAAGTTGAGGTGAAAACACATAGTGCTATTGCATCATCCATAGCGTACAAAAAAGCGGATATTGGGGTGGCAATATATTCCGTTGCTGCAAAATATGATCTTGATTTTATACCAATTCGTGAAGAACTCTACGATTTTATAATCCTCAAAGACCGCTTAGATAAGGAAAGCGTTAAACTCTTCATTAAAACTCTCAGATCAAAAAAATTCAAAGAAAAACTCAGTTTAGTCTATCCTGGTATGCAGCCTACTGAAAAAACGGGATCTATAATATCTGAGTAACAAATCATAGAAAAGAAAAAGAAGTGCGAGATTTTAAAAGACTCAATTGGTTATTCTCAGTAGAATCTCATTATTTTAGAAGCATCGATGAATGGCAGCGGCGCCCATGTCTTGGTATTCTTTTTTAGTCACCCACATTTTCTGGAAGGTCTTAAGTGACGATAGAATACTACCTCCGATCCAGACACTGTAGCGTCTTTCTGGTGGGGCGATGATTTTGATCTCCACGCCTTCGGGTACCAGTTCGGTGAGTTCCTTGTGCATGCGTTCCTTTAGTCCGGGGAACATGGTGGAACCGCCTGATAACACGATGTTACCGTAGAGTTCGCGGCGCAAGT
>NZ_JAHPYX010000109.1:0-23961 GCF_019058535.1 Candidatus Borrarchaeum sp. | reverse complement strand
CAATCTCTATGATCCCGCCAATTATTACAATTAACCAGATCCAGTAAAAGATGTTAATTGACCGATTTTCCATTAGTAAATATCCCTCCTTTTTGTTACATCCGTCATTTTCATTTGTTCCTGAGTATTTAACTTTGTCGGCGGGAAGTCTCCTTCCGAAAGGGAGAGGATGAAAGCCGATGGCTTTTTATAGTTTTTTGGAAACTTATAGATGGTACCGCGAGTGTACCCGTAATGCCCGACTGGGTGGAGGCATATCCTCCTGTAAGCGACCAGTCAGCAAGTGACAGGGCTAAACGTGAGGAAGCCCGTGCATGAGGTCTTATCCGGCGAGGCAAGATATTCCCCTTATTGTGTGCAGCTGGCTAACCTGTCGAACAGACAGACAGGTAACAGATCAATAGCCTTCTGCAGGCAGCTAATCAAGGGGCAGGATAAGGGTGAGCAGCGTGTGCAACCTGGCAAGTTTCCGTAAGCCCATACCTGTAGTGATAGTGGCGAAGCGTCGCCTCCCGTGAGGGAGCGAGAACTACAATGGAAAGCTGGAAGCCCCATCCTAAAGGGTGGGGAGGATGTCACTGGTTTTCTATTTCAGTATCTAATAACTTTTATAAGAATAAAAAAAGTGAGTTTTTATTAAATATCGGAAAACCAATCACCAAAATTAAGAGTTTTGGAGATGTCTTTTGAGCATCAGGATAGGAGTGTGTTAGATTGGAATACACAGAAATTTTAATTGAATATGAAGAGCAAGTAGCAAAAATCGTATTAAATCGCCCTGAGAAATTTAATGCATTATCCTTGAAGCTTCTTGAAGAGTTGGTTGATGCATTACAACACATATCAACAAATAAAGAGATCCGGGTTGTTGTGATAAAAGGTGCTGGACCCTGTTTTAGCACAGGGCACGATCTTTCGGAGATGGTTGGTAAGGAAATTACCCAGTATAAGAGGATTTTTGAAACGTGCGGTAAAATGATGAAATGGTTACAAAAAATCCCGCAACCAACTATTGCTCAAGTCCATGGATATGCCATGGCAGCCGGATGTCAATTTGTCGCGGCCTGTGATCTCGCAGTTGCTGAAGATGGAGCTAAATTTAGCACCCCAGGTGTAAAAATTGGCTTGTTTTGCACTACCCCAGGGGTTCCATTGGGACGAAACATTGGTAGAAAACGTGCTTTGGAGATGCTGTTTACAGGACGTTTTATCACTGCCCAAGAAGCTTTTGAATTTGGTCTAATAAACCGAATAACCTCGAAAAACAAACTTGAAGCCATTACTCAAGAATTGATTGACCCCATACTCCAGTCAAGTCCTCTAACCGTTCATTTGGGAAAGCAAGCATTTTATAATCAGATGAATATGACAGAAGAACAAGCATATGCCTATGCGATCAATACGATCGCATTAAATCTCGCTACACACGATGCCCAAGAGGGGATTTCAGCATTTCTTGAAAAAAGAACACCTAAATGGAAGGGATTTTAGCAAATTCCGAGCGAAATCGGGTTTGTACACTCCACAGGATGAATGCAGACACCGTTCAGAGTGATTCCTTACTGCAAAATTGCTTAGATGCTGATCATTCGACCGAATGGAAGCAGTAATCAGGTCTGAGAGAGATGAGATGAAAAAAAATCAACTCCGTTCTTATATTTGGGATTAGTAATAATGCAAGCCGTTCATAGCATTGAAGAATACCTTTCTGGTTTTCCTGAGTTCTTTAGAGATATGACCCGTCTTATCCATAACGAGCTAGGGGTTTTTTCAATAATACACATGACTGAACAAACATTTGTCATAGTGAACATCATTCTGATTGTTTTCCTTCTGGTTATTTACAAATCCAATAAAAAACATTAATCGATCGTCCTTCCATGATGTATACATTCCTAATGCTCTCTTTTAAAAGATTTTTACACCAAATATCCATTTTTGGATCAATCATGAAGTTGAATTTATGGAAAAATTAGTTATGAAAATGTTTGATATAGTTGTGCAAAACTGGTTCTCTAAAATATTTTTGGTATAAATCTCTGTGGTACTCGTCGCATATATTCTTCGTATTCTTTTCCAAATTTTTCCTTCAGAATTTCTTCCTCTTTAATTGCCGTCAATACAGTAAATATGCTAAAAATAACTACTGGGACTAAGAGCCATACAATTCCCCAAGCAAATGCGAAACCGAAAAATATCAAGATCAAACCAAAGTAGCCAAGATGTCTTATCTTCGAATATATACCCTTAGTTATAAGTTCTTCAATCTTTTCTGATTGTTGATGCATTTGTTTGTGAATTTTATGAGAGTATTCGTGGATTATCACTCCTATTATCAGCACAATTGCTCCCAATATATTTGTAATGGGATAAAATGGTATAGTTAAGAGATGAAATATGGTGCCTATAATACCTATCACGATCAGTATTGGCCATTCGATTAAAACTCGTATAGTTGGTTTTACTAAAAGATACTTATCTATAAGACTATTTTCTCTCATATCAATTCACTCTATTCTCTTATGGACACCGTGTAATCTCGGGCAATATAGTAAAAGGATATACTAATATAAAAATAGTTGCATTAATCCTAAAAAAGAAATTCATCTTGAATTTCATGAAAGTCCCTTTAGATTGCTATTTCTAGATGCAGTAGAAACTATTACAAAAATTTAAATTCTATCTTGGTATTACTTAATCATGTTTAGGTTTCTATCAAATGATCTACTAAATTTTCTGTTGATTTTAGAAACTTAGATTTTTTTTCATAGATTTTTTCTAATAACTATAATCTAATGATATTACTTTTCTCTCTTTTTGAATATGGAAAAAAGTATGACAATTAAAACACATGCATTGAAGCATATCTGACTTGTAAAGATGTTGAAACCGTTCATTACTCATAACTAACAAACCTTTATCATGCGTACCTGTATTGTTTTTATGATGTCCGCAAAGATAATTGTAATCATGTTCTCCACAAATAGCACATTTCCTTCCAAGCAAAAATAGCCTATGAATGTAGCGTTTAATTTTATATTTATGATCTCTTGCCGATTTGGTATAAATTGGCTTATTTAATCTTTCCGAAATAGTACCCCACTCGTAAATTCGCCCATGGTTCATACAAAATACCATATAATTATTGTTTTTAAGATTTTTTTGAAAAAGATGTTCTGCTACCAACTCTACATGGCTTAAATTTGTTTGATAACTACCTTTAGTGTAGTATTTACTTGTACTATATTCGCCATGTAAACGTCCATTTACGTGTCTTACAGATAAAATAAGAGGATTTGATATATTACAACCATCATACATGCATTTCAAAGGAAGTTCATATTTCGAACAAATTTCATACACACGATCTCGTTTTCGTTTTAGTTGATTCTTGAAATTCTGTTTTATTAGTCGCTCTTTATTTTTTTGGTAATATCGCTTATTTGGTATTTTGCTATAACATTTTCTGCAAAGACCTTTAGCAATATGTTTCTTAAATTCTCCACAATTAGGACAGATGAGCATTCTTTGCATTTCTCATCATGCTCATAAATTCAAGTGAAACGCAAATAACGAAAAACAGGAAATTTTACTTTCGAAATCAGTCTCGTGACCTTTTTATCTATATTAACAACTATTACATATACTCAGACGGGGCATAGTACAAGAGAAAAAACTTATTGTTGCATTAAAATCATCAAAAAACGCTCGACACGACAGAGATTTGTTTATCTATGCTCTTAGGTGATGAGATAATCATTCTCTCTTGGAGAGCTTAACGCAGAATATGCATGAAAAATCATTAATATCTTGAGAGTTCACGCAATATAGTTTTTTCAAACTATTTATTCTAGTACACCTATACACCATTGTATCATTATTTGCCAAATTGGTACAAGGTTTAATAGAGAGTAGGGGACGATGGCGAAGAAAATGGCAATACCATGGAAATTCAAATATGAATTTACTATGGGAGGATGGACATCCAATCTCAAAGCATACCTTTATGCGATCCGTGAGAAATATGGTGCCGAGGCAGCACTCGAAATCTATGAAAGGGTCAATGAAATGGATGATAGAATAAAGAATATGACAAATACGCTTAAAGAAGTCTTCAAACTAGAGGGAAATAATGGCGAAACATTTGCACAATGGTGGGAAGTTTTTTGGGAGATCACTGAGATGGAATATATAATACCTGAGCGATCTAAAACATTTACTAGATTTGAAGTTCTTAAGTGTCCGTGGACAACGGAACCCAAAGACATCAGCGTTTGGTGCTTTTTGAGTTTGGTTGGTAAAATTGCTAAGACAATAAATCCACAAGCTACGCTTGAACGCCCGAAAGCGATGTGTGCCGGGGATCCACATTGTGAATATATCTTCAAACTAGAAGAGTGAAGATCAATTAAATTAGCAAGGATGGACTGAATGGATAACGTCTAGAGAATATCCAAACTTAAAAGTAATAATCATTTACGCAATTCAATAACATTCAACAGAAAATTAAAAAAAAAGAGCAAACTAGCCAATTAAAAAAGCGTTGATGAACGCAAAAAATCGCTTTACCTACTAGAGATCTTTAGAAATGCTTATTTTCGTACTTTAAGAATTAGAGAGATCACAAAATTAGTTAAAAGGGCCAACATCCGCCTGGATCCATAAATGAACTTCCTTTGTCTTATGTTTTATAGACTCGGAGGTAAAATTCAAGGATTAAATATAAGGTCCACTACTTTTTAGTTTCACACTGATTCCAAAAGTGATTTCAATTTGAAATATGCACATATTTATATTCTTAAAAACAATAACAACCGATTGTGCTTTCTTTGATAATAATAATCGCTTTAAAACAAAAGTAATTCTTTATTTGACTATTATGTTGATCAAGTTTAGTTTTCAAAGCAACAATTATTAGTATCGTGAGAGGTCTAAGTTGAAAAATCTGACAAGTGCACTTCTTAGTCGCTTTTCAAGTTCCCTTTCATCTTCATTCAAATATCCCGCGTCTAGATATCTTCTAATAGCACGCGTTATGAACCTTACGTCCTGTTCAGATCTCCCAATTGCTTTTGCAATTCGCTCATCTGATTTTCCTTCAGTTAGGAATTCCAAGACTTTACTGAATTCTTCATAACTGAATTCCGTGCTCATTAAGCCCCCTCATATCTAGTATCACATATTCTAAATAATAACTCTTTTCTTTCTGACAGTGTAATTACACAAAAACAATGAAAAGTAATATCTGCCCATATAGGCTAATGAAAAAATCGTTTCATTTGTCACTTTTAATTTATCGTCCTATTTTCATTTGCTTAATCTGCATAGAGTTAGAGTTAAACTTATTTGACTATAAAATTTTCAATTCTATTTTTTTACTGAATATTAGAGGATGTTTGCAAACTATTATCTCTAGAGTGACATATTTTATTTTTGTCGGCATCCAAACTACGATAAATCTTCTTCAAAGATCATTAGCTAGCGTAGATAAATTAAAACTCTGCTATTGAAAATATTTTCATTTATCTCTCACATTATAGTGGTTATCTGTACTATGAGAGAAAATTCTTGTTTTTTCTTCAGTACTGTAAAAGCGTTGCTCTTATATACGGTTCTATGACGTGAAATTGAGGTGATAGAACTGAACGTAGAGTGTGAAAAATGTCTCATTTATCCAGTTAAAATTAATGCGATTAACTATTCAAATGATGAGGATTTTGTAGTTATAGATGTTGATTCACTAGAAGAGCTTAAGTTTATTGCTGATGGTTTTCAAAAACCACTTTTGTACGACAATACACATTATTTCGTTATTTTTGACAAGAATGTGCATTATAGAACTAAAAAGCTTATATTCTAATATGGAAAAAAGGCAGTACGATCGAAAAATTGAAGATATAATCAAATTAAAGGAAATCTTGGACGACAAAATAAGACTTTAAAAGTTAAAAGGTATAGTTTCACGTATTATCTCCAAAGGAAATTATGTCCAATATACGTTCTGGAAAAAGCTGAATCTCGATGGATGAAATCGATCAATTTTTGACATTATCATACAGAGGCTACTCTTAGATCTCCAAAAGATTATTGTCGTCTTATTATTCTCATTTTTGATTATTATCGGGCAAATTTTAAATCTTATTTGCGTACGCGCTTTCATTAGACCCCCATATTTCGATTGGAAGTCTACAGACTTCATAACCACCTCTATGATGTATTATAATTATCTATACGACACCTATATTGAATAACACCAGAATTAAAAATTGAATAACAACTTTTTGAAACAATCTTATATTGATTTTAATTAACTCACAAGAATCTAAAGACTGAACTGGCAAGCGAAATTTAGAGTTGAATTACGAAATTCTTTTATAATCTCTGTTATTTAATCGTCTAAGCGTGAAAATTCCTTATTGCTTTAAAAGGATTCATTATTGAGATTCTATAAAAAAAACAAAACAAGAAGTTGTATTCGAATGGGAGAATTAAAAGCAGTAATATTCGATTGGGACGGGGTTTTAGTTCCAATTAGAATAAACCTTGAGCAAGTATTTGATTATATTGTTAAAGAAATTTCCAAATATGGCGTCAATTTCAAAATAAATAGTGTTAAATTCAGCACCATTGAAGCACTCATTAAGACAGCAAAAAAGGACCTACAAGGTAAAGATATACCTATGAATTTCTTTGATAAATTACAGAATAAAGTGCTTGTAATGATTAATGAAATCTTTACAAAGGATGCACTCACAAATTCACTGAATAAAGAAGTATTACAAAGTCTCAAACAAGTTAGAGAACTTGGATTAAAAACAGGGATTTTTACGATAAATAGGCTTCATATCGTGGAAAAAATATTAAATAATTCAAATGCAATTCATCTCTTTGACGCAATAGTTACACAAGACGATTTCGTTTTAAATTTAGAGAACATCGACAAAAAAGAACATCTAGATGCGTGTTTAGAACGATTGCAAATTTCAGGAGATGAATGCATGGTTGTAGGCGACCGTCCTATTGACATTCTTCCTGCACATGAAGTAAATGCGATTACGGTCGGTTTTATAGGATCTGATAATCGACATCAAATGGATACAATCGCTGATAAAATCGACTATACGATCGATTCCATTACAAAACTCTATCAAATTATTATAACTCTTGAAGACCATAGTCCAACCTAGGTAATCCGGTAAGACGTTTGCACTTTGAATAGTACAACTAAGCCATCTGATTCTTTATTATAAATTATGTCGTAAAAATGAAATAGATTCAACTATTACTTCCGTAATATATTTTTATCGGCAAATTAATTAGAATTCTATTTATTATCGGGCAAAATTCTTACACCCATTTATACGGATAATATCTAACGATAAAATCACATATTTATGAAAATCTGTTTTTTTAAAGTGCTTTTTTATCAAACTTGCCTATTTAAATTTCTTTTGTTTTTTTACTATTTTTGTCGTTAGTTCTTCTAATCCCTATTTATTTATCGGGCAAAATTTTGATTTAAGGACTGTATAAATCATTCGCAAGCCCCTAATTCTTCGTTAGGAAGTTCGCAAGTAGATGACTTTAAACCATATAAAACAAAAACCATACTTCTTAAATGAATCTTGTAATATCCGCATGAAGAACTAAGAGCAAAAACTTTCGGGCGCGATCTTCGGAAATCTTTGCTGGGCATCTTTAGAATGTCAAGAATTCCTTATTAACTCCTGAGTATCTAAACTCAACTATACACTTTATCATTTTAAAATATCAGATTTTACTCTCTATTATAATTTATTGGATGTGGAAAATTGCAAATCTTCACAAAAAATATCAATCAGCTTCTGGAAGAAGAAATTGCTTTCTTAAAAGTTTAAATAAATGAAAAAATAGAATAATCCTCCGTGATGTATATGTCAAAAGAAGATGAAATATTAAAGGAATTACAGGAAATTAGAAAATTACTAACACCTAAACCTCCACCGCCACCACCAAAAGATTTACGTGAAGAATTCTTACAGTTCCTTTCTAAATACAAAATTCTTGGATTAGCAGTTGCCTTCATTATGGCTATATACTTAGGCACTTTGATTCAAGCACTCGTTGACGATATGATTATGCCAATAATACAATTGGTCATTCCTGATATACAATGGGAAGAAATTGTTGTTGGACCGTTCAGAGTTGGACATTTTATAGGATCGTTAATAACTTTCTTAATAATAGCTTTTGTAGTCTTCTTGATTGTTAAATTTGCTTCAAAGATGCACATAGAATAAACTTTTTTTTTTCACATTGGTGAAATTCATGCAACTTAGAAATGCCAATGAAACTGATTTTGATGCTTGTTTACCCCTATTACAACAACTATGGCCATTCTCCAAAATTAATGGTGCTGATGCTGATTTTCAAGTTTTACAGGAGATCAAGGATGTCTTTTATCGATTACTCAGAAATCCTGCTACTGGGATTATCTTAGTAGAATCTGATGGTCAAATCATTGGTTTTTTAGACTTTACTTTTCGCATAACGCTTTTTTATCGAGGCAGGGCAATGATCATCGAAGATTTGATAATTGACGAAAAATATCGAAGAAGAGGAATTGGAACAAAGTTGGTAAGGTTTTCCGAGGAAATTGCTGAAAAAAATGGTTGCTATGCCATTGAATTGAACTCAGATCTCTATAGAAAAGAGACTCATCACTTCTGGGAAGCGATAGGATATGAAAGTAAAGCCTACCAATATCGGAAATCATTAAATAAAGCAAAAAGATAAATGTGAATGTGATTTAATTTAAAAAACTTCCATGAGTGATTTGAATTGATAACTTCAAAAATTATAAAGGAAAAAGCTATCGAGTTTGGAGCTAATCTATGCGGAATAGCGCCTGTAGACAGATTTAAGAATGCCCCAAGGGGTTTTTCTCCTTTAGATCTTTACCCAAAATGTGAATCAGTTATTGTTTGCGCAAAAAGACTTCCAATTGGACTATTAAACTCAACGTCTTGTGTGCCATATAGCCACTACAATGATTTTCTGCCCCTAGAACTCGATCGGATCTCACTTAAGTTAGCTTACTATTTGGAAGACATGGGTTATGGTGCCATCCCAATACCTTCAGATAACCCATATGAGCATTGGGAATCAAATCGAATGTATGGGCGAGCTATTCTTTCAATGCGACACGCAGCATATATGGCAGGTCTTGGGATATTAGGTAAGAATACTCTTGTGATTAACGAAGAATATGGAAACATGATTATCATCGGTGCAGTCTTAACTGATGTTAATCTTGAAGCAGATCCAATCATTGATAAAACAACACTTTGTCCTGAAAACTGTAGTTTATGCATTGATTCTTGCCCAGTAGATGCTTTAGATGGTATAACTATTGATCAGCAAAAGTGCCGACCTAGATCTATCGTTACAAATGAAAAAGGATACACGCTTTACAAGTGCAACATTTGCCGAGAGATATGCCCTAATGGAAAGGGCACACTCTTCAAGAAAAAATGACCAAAGTTCCATTATTTCTTTTATAGAAAAATTTGTACTTTAGAGCATTACTCCACTTTTATAAAGAATATAAGCGGTATTCAACCTTTTTCAGTGCTTTTTAGCCTTATGTCTGCCACATCTGGTTCATCTGGCAATAACCTATTGCCTTTATCCCACCCTCCGCCCCAGAGACCATCAAGTACAACATCACCAATCAAGTCAGCGTCATATTCATTAAATTTTGGAGCTCCAATCTCGATTCTATAATACACATAAGAATGAAGCGTTGTAAAGATATCATAGATAACTTCTTTTGAGTGACCTCTTTTCGAAAGTTTATACACCATTTCAACTAAATCATCCACTTTATTATCAGATTTTAAAACATTGAGTAATTCTATTTTGTATGATCTAAAATCCTCAATTTCCTTTAGAATATGGGGTATCTGGGGCTTGACATCTTGTTTAAGGATACCTCCATATTCTCTATAGAACTGGTGACCTACCTCGTACTAAAGTCACGAGGCTTCCTGCTTCAACGACAGACTCGATCCCCTTGCGGGTTACGGAGGTCTTATCTCCACAGGCTTAACATCCCTACGCTCCGTAGGTACGGCGAACGATGGTGATGCAATCGGAGTATGCACCTTATCTGCAAGTGTGCGTATGATCCCTCCAATTGTTATTGATACCTTCCTCATATCACCTATATAACTTTAGGGAGACCCCTTGATGCACATGATGAAAGTGAACGACAACTACCGTAATTCATCAACACGCTGAAGCTGTGTTGCTTTCTTGCTTAGCTACTCGTAATAGATTTTTTAAAATCTTCATTTTTCATTATTTCTCACTTAATTGCGTTGAAAATGGAATTAAGCCCGAGAGAGACGTTTTATAAATTAATAGCTATGATTCTATTTTTTGAATGTCCGAATGCTGACTGTATCCGTTTTTGCATCAAAATCTAGAATTTTTTTTGTTGACAAATCAAAAATAATTTCTGAAAACGTCTGGGGAGGTAATTGAGACTTTATGAACAGAGTATCATAATTCATTTCTTGTTCTTTGTTCTCAGCTAGGATTTCACAAATCGTAAAATAGGGGTCATTTGTTCCTCGAATCAGTCCTACGTCATTTAATCTATGGATAAGTTCATCAAACGGGATAATTACTCTTACTTTTTTCATTTTTTTAATTGATTTAGATTTTACTTTGGCATCTTTTAGATCTACTAGATCCACGATATTTACACTTTCTTCACTTGAGTTTATTGCTTCCATTGTTTCCGTAGGCATAGTCTTAGAAATTTCTTCTTTTTTAAGTTCGTCAATTTTGGTTTTTGCTATGTCAATATCACTTTTGACTTTCTTTATTAAAACCTCATTTAATCTTTCATCGATTTGATTCATTTCGATTTCAAGTGCGTGGAAAGCACTTCTCATTTCTGTGATAGCATCATGAAATTTTGCCATTTGATCATAGAAGAATTTAATATCATCTCTTGCAGACTTAACAAATTGATCTATTTCCGCTTTCCAATCTGATTCTGGTGCTTCTGTGGAGGCTTTATCTTTTAAAGTTCTCTCTACTATCTCTGTTAATCCTTCGTTGGTCAGTTTTGATATCGGGGCCTCTTCCAAATCTTCCTCTTGAGTAAGTAACTCCATTGCTTCTACTGAGATATCTTCCTGTGAATCTAGTGTTATTTCTTCTATCTTTACTGATTTTTCCTCTTTGATTTCTCGTTCAAGATGTTTTCGTGCATTTTTGATTGCTGTCCTTAACGATTTAGTTGCTATACCTAGCGTTTCAGGAATCATATCTACTTCAAGCTCGGCTATGTCTTCAATTGATGTGATGCCAAATTCAACTAACTTTTCAGCAGTTTTATTACCGATTCCGCGTAACTGCGTCAGTTTTTTGTATATCTCTACTCTTTCTGCCTCTGTTAGTTCTTCTTCTGTTTTTTCCTTGATGCTATCTACATCAACTTCTTTAGCCTCCTCCTCTTCAAGATCTGATCTTGTGTCTATTACTTCGTTGTCTACTTGTAAATCTGATATCTGTTCTTCTACATGATTTGATTCTTTGATTTTATCCAGTGCAGCAATAAAAGCGTCTTCTAACTCTCTTTTTGCGCGATTTTTTGGCGAAAGGGATTTTTCTTCTTCTTCTTCCATAGACAGCTTCCTCAATTACTCAATATTGATACTCCTTTTAAAACCTTCTTAGGCAATAGATGATAAAACACTCTAATTAATCTTTTTCTAAAACCACGCGAGATAAACTAAAACACCAAAAAATGATTAGTTCAATACTAAAAGTCAAATTTATAAAAAAGAAAAGCAAAGTTTTTAGCAAAAAAGTGAGAAACTAAGTTAAGAGTTGGATAATCACTCATATGCCACGATAACAATGCCTAATTCTTTTTCAAGAATTTTTACTTTGTTAATTTGTTCTTCGGTCAGTTGAGCTGGTTTCATTTCTTTATATGCTAGAAGAATTTTTCCTCGCATCTCATTCTCTAGAGCCCGTAGTTTTGCAACATCCATTTCTGATAGGTCAGCATACTTTAGCATTTGTTTTATCCCTCCAGATATATAGATGACCTAAGCTATATTTGAATTTTATTTCCTAGGATAAAGTATCCTATTCCATAATACACTAAAATCAGAGTAGGTTGAGTAAACTAGAAGATTGAGCGGAAGTTCTGAATTGGATTTCTTGATTGATCACCCTACCAAGCCTAAAGAAATAGATTAGCAAGAAATCAAGAAAAAACTGGCATAAATAAACCAAAATAAAACATGTAGTTATATTTCTAATGACTTAAATCTTTCATTTTTGCCTTTCTTTTTGGCTGGAGGCGCTTTTCTCTCAAATATCCCTCCCTCAACATCATAGTCACCAATAGAAGACACAATTTCTTTTTTCGTAAGAAATTCTTCCAGTGTATATTCTTCATTGAATTTTTTTGAATACCAATCTGGGGGAAAATATTGATAATCGTTATTTCTTGACCGTCTAAAATCCCCGTATCTAGGTTCTTTACGAAAGAACTTATTTTGTTCTGTTTGCAAGTTTTCTAATAATTTTGATAAGGATAGCTTTTTACCCGTTTTAAGATTTAATAGTATAGAAAATAAATGTGACTCCTCAGTTGTTTCACACCCATATTCTTCTTTAATATGTTTGCATTTACGATAAATATCATATTCCTCTTTAGATTCAATAGCTAAAGTTCTAGCTTCTTCAAATTCATCAGAATTTTGAAATCCGCTGTTTAAAGCTATTTTATATTGTATTGCATGGTTGAAACCTTTAGAAATCGCATTCCTATACTCCTTGGCGTTTTTAAATCCTTTAGTTATTCCATTTTTAAATTCCTTAAAATCATTGTATCCAAGCTCTATTGCATAATAGTATATATCTGATTCTGATTTAAACCCTGATTTTAATATCTTAAATTCATAGCTGCCAATAAACTCCTCCTCGATTTCATTCCATAAATCATAACGAATCTCGTATTCTACATAATTGAAGGCCTCTAATGCTTTATAGCATCCTCTAAAACCTATTTTTTTCGATTCTTCGTAATCAGATTTTGTTTTATAACCTAAATTTGTAGACTCCTCGTATTCTTTAAAATCCGAGAAGCCACTGTTAATAGCATTATAGTATGCTTCGCCATACTTAAATCCCTTTGAACGTCCATTAATCATATCAGGAATGGTATTAAAGCCCCAGCCAATCAACAGGTACATAATCTTTTCGTGAAAGAATAAAAACTCTGTAAAAACTTTTCTCAGGAAATATGTAGTTGTATATCCACTTCTATCTTCAATCCTGTATATTGTACCATCTTCCTTTCTAATGGCATATTCATGTTTATTAATATAGACTAAGGATGGCTTAAACTTGTTAATAAGTGCTAAATATGTTTCAAGTTCGCTGATCTTGACTATTGGGACATTAAAATAATCACCTATTTCAATGTATTCAATATTATCAAAATTAGTGTCCAATTCAATCCCCATTTAAACCTACAAATGTCATTATAAATTATTTTCGATGTTCTTGAAATAATCTTGTGGTTCCAAATTCACTAAGGGTTCAATTAATACTCAAAGAGAGCAAAAAATCATCTTTTTATGAACTTACTAAGATTTAAAGATAATGGATTACACTATTTCTCATCTTCTTCTCGATCAAGAAATGAGTAAGACCTTAAATAACTTGGTGACAATATTTTATCTGAGTGTTTTAGACCAAGCATCCTTTGCGAGAAGAGGATGTGATGAACATGATGAATGAAAATGACAAGATGAAAAAAGCGTATTCTGCATCTTGGAAGCTAATGAAGGCAAAAATGCGTGTAGATAAACGTATTGAAGATGTTGAAGCATTAGAAAGCATAGAGAAATCAGATGTAATCATAGTAAGAGGTCAATATGATTTTATTGAACAGGTCTTCGATAGTGTGGGTCTCCCATACACTTTAATTTCAATATCACAACTAGATCAGTTTAAACTTGATCCAAGGCAATCTCTACTAATAAACTGCCCTGGTATTATCGAAGGCAATCCCGAAAAGACTATTGATAATATCAAGAGCTTTGTGAGAAACGGAGGCTTTCTTTTAACCACAGATTGGAGTTTGCGAAATGTATTAGAACCTGTATTTCCAGGCTATGCCAGATATAATGACAGGCCAACAGGTGATGAGTGTGTGAGAGTCGAAATCTTAGATAAAGAAAACCCCTTTGTTCGAGGAGTAATGGATAATCCAGATTTAGATGATCCTGTATGGTGGCTAGAAGGCAGCTCATATCCGATTGAAATTATTAACAAGGAAAGAATCAAAGTACTAATTTATTCCGATGAATTAAAAGAGCGATATGGTGAAGGAAATGTCGCGATCTATTTCTCTTATGGCGAAGGAACTGTTTTTCATATGATCTCACATTATTATCTTCAAAGAGCAGAAACCAGAACAAAACGTCATGCTAAAGGCGCAGAAACGTTTGCACAAGAAAAAGGAATTACTGATAAAGAAATTATTGATGAAATGAAGGATTTAAATGTAGCTGAAGCCGAAAGCGCATATTCTTCAGCTCAATTCTTTGCAAATATCATGGCAGAACAAAAAAAACGATCTTTAGCTAAAGAAAAGAAGGAAAAAAAATCAAAAGACGACTAATAGTGCTATACGACATATAGCACCCAAACTGTTTCATTTTAAGACATTTTTTTCTGCAGTTTTCATTTTAATTGAGATGTAGGCAAAATACGTCCTAAAAACCGATTCTTTATTAAAAACTTCCTTAATCAAAAACTTATTTTCATAACCTTTGCAAAGTCTATATGTACCAGAGCTTCGAGTTATTAAACTGGAGGATTCTTGAAATGAAGATAGCTATGGCGCAGATTAATACCACCGTAGGCGATTTAGATGGTAATACTGAAAAAATAAGAGAATATATGAACTATGCAAAAAAGAATAATGCTGACCTGATCGTATTTCCCGAGCTTGCAATCACTGGTTACCCTCCTCAAGACTTGCTTTTCGAAAATGCATTTGTCAAGAGAAACAAAGAATTGCTAGAAGAAATAATAATCAGCGAAGGAGATATTGCAGGTATAATTGGTTTTATTGATTACAAGGGAAGAAATCTCTATAACGCTGCAGCAATTTTTATGGAAAATGAATTGATTGGTGTGGCTTACAAGACACTTTTACCCACATATGATGTATTTGATGAAGCTAGGTATTTCATACCTACAAGAGAAGAAGACATCAAACCAATATTAATGAAAATTAATGAAACGGAGTTTAATTTAGGCATAGAAATCTGCGAAGACCTGTGGGATGAAGATTATGACATAAAAGTTACAGATTGCTTAGCAGAAAAAATGGCAGATATAATCGTTAACATTTCAGCGTCACCATTCTATGCAGAAAAAAGGTTTGAACGAGAACACTTGTTGAAAAAGAAGTCTAAAAGAAATAAAGTCCCAATTTTTTATGTGAATTTAGTTGGTGGTCAAGACGAGCTTGTTTTCGATGGGCAAAGCCTAGCTGTAGATAGTTCTGGAAATCTAATAGCTATGGGCAAACAATTTGAAGAAGATCTTATAATTACTGATATTGACCTAGAGGCGGGTTCTGCTGAGAAAATTGAATCCTTTACATACAATAAAGAACAGGAAATGTATGATGCCTTAGCATTGGGCATAAGGGATTATTTTAGAAAGACGGGATTCAAGAAAGCCTTAATTGGAATGAGCGGTGGAATCGACTCTTCATTAACAACATGCATAGCGGTAGATGCTTTAGGTAAAGAAAATGTTATCGGGGTGTCTATGCCCTCTAAATATTCAAGTGATCACAGCAAAACCGATGCACAAAAGTTAGCTGAAAACTTGGGAATCTGCTTCGTTCAAATTCCTATTCAGGGAATTGTTAACACTTACCAAAAAACTCTAGAAACACCCTTAGAGGAAATAAGGAAACGATTTGGCACAGAAAAAGAAAGAGACGACCCTGTTGCTGATGAAAATATACAGCCTAGAACACGAGGAAACTGCTTGATGGACATATCCAACCGATTAAAAGATCTGAAAATATTGGTTTTAAATACCGGGAATAAAACTGAAATTGCCCTTGGCTATTGTACCTTATATGGAGATATGACTGGCGGAATTGGAGTGATTGGCGATGTAAGTAAATTAGAAGTCTATAAACTTGCACACTATGTGAATGAAAAGGTAGGCAAGAAGATCATACCACATGACGTGCTTGTGAAAAAACCTTCTGCTGAATTAAAGGAAAATCAATTTGATCCTTTTGATTTCGATATAGTCAGCCCCTTGGTTGATGAAATCATAGAAAATAGAAGAAGTAAGCGTGAATTGATTGAAAAGGGCTATCCAAAAGAAGTTGTAGAAGATACTTACAGAAGGGTGAGACATGCTGAGTATAAAAGATGGCAGGCACCTCCATGTATAAAAATCACGCCTAAAGCGTTTGGTATTGGATGGAAAATGCCCATCGTTAATAGATACAGCGGATAAAAAGAAGAGGATGACTCCGAATCATTTATAGAATATTATGAAGCCCACATAAAATGAAGAAAAGGGGATGATATATTGTCACCTCCTGAAGAAGAAAATGATAAAGAAAATGGATTAGTAAAAAAATTGATAGAACTCGCAGAAGATGGAGAGTTATCGCCAGAAAAAATAATTGAACTTGCAGAAAAAAGTAATGTTGCCGATCAATATTATGAAAGAGGTCGTACTTTCATAAGTATCGATCGTGATGAAGCATTTGAGTACTTTCAAGCAGCTTATAAACTTTATAGCGAAATAGGAAATTCTTTGGGACAGGCAAACGCATTACATTGGATTGGAGTAACATATAGGGCTGAATCAGACTGGGACAAATCAATAGAGTATGAGCAAAGGGCTTTTGAAATTTATTCAAATTTAAATCATAAAGAGGGTATGGGCGAGACTATACATAATATTGGTTATTGCTATTATTATCTCGAAAAGTATGATGAAGCGATAAAATCTTTTGAAAAATCAATTGAAATTCACAAAGAATTAGGCGTAATGGATAGACTTCGAGATAGTTTATTCAACTTAGCTTCGAATTACAAAAACCTAGGCACTTATTCTGCGTCAATAGAGCATTTTGAAAAGTGCCTTGAAATGGATTTTAAAGAGGGCAAACAAGATGATCAAGCTCGGGATTTGCTGGAACTTGCTGACAGTTATAAAGGCTTAAATGAATATACAAGTTCGCTAAAGTATTATCAACAATCTTATGAAGTATATAAAGAGTTAGACTATGGTTTTCGTCAATCTGAGATAATTGATAAAATTAAGACAATACTATCAGAAATTGAAAAAGAAAAAGAACTGCCTAATGAATTACGTAAAGAAGTAACTAATGTTAAAACTTTGATTACAAAAAAAAAGTAAATTTGATCAGGAATTCAAAATTTTTTCGGCTTCAACTCGATATGCATCCATAACGTAAGGAATTCCTGAGATTTTTGCGGCGTCTTCTGTCAGTGCCATAAGGTCATCACGCGAAATTGTTGATAGTTTGAAATTCCTAGATCCTGCCATTAGTTGTTGAAGACCTACTTTAAACTTCTGACAGAATGTATAGATTCCAATTGCACCTAACGGTATTTTTTCGAAATCGCTTTCGTATTTTTCCTTCAATTCTTCGTATTTGACAAATATCTGTTCAACCGTATTGCCAAATTTAGAAACTGACTTAGGTAAGTTGCCTTCTTCTAACCATTTGCCAATGTTTTTACCTACCATACCGGGTATCATCAAGCCCCTTCCAATGCAAACAGCTTTTACATAAGGTGCACCCATTGCAAGGGCTTTAAAAACACCATCTTCAGTAGAAAATCCACCGGCAATGGCAATATCAGGAACTCTGATTCCATTTTCATTTAATTGTTCACAGAATTGATACGTAAGTGCTTGAATATAGAATGTAGGAATACCCCATTCATTCATCATTGGCCATGGGCTCATTCCAGTCCCACCAGAAGCACCATCTATTGTAAGGAGATCAAGTTTAGCTTCAGCGCCATAGCGAATTGCCATTGCAAGTTCAACCATTGAATATGCTCCAGTCTTTAATGTAATTCTCTTAAACCCAATTTCACGAAGCCTATCTATTTCCTCAAGAAATGCTTCCTTGGTAACAAAACCTAACCGAGAGTGTCTCTCAAATTCCGTGATCGCCCCTTCTTTATAGGCCTTTTGGACAGAAGAAAGCATTGGATTAGGCGTCACAATATAACCTCTCCTCTTCAGTTCAGTAGCCCTTTCAATTGAGTTAACCTTTATTTCTCCGCCAATGCATTTAGCGCCTTGTCCCCATTTAAGTTCAATAGTCTCTAAATTGTGTTTGCTACCTACGTATTCTGCTACTCCGAGTCTTGTATCTTCAACATTCATCTGAACGAGGATTTCGCCGTAACCATCATTATGAAATAATCTATACGTATCTATTCGGCGATCCATTTCGGGGCTTTTCTGTATTTTACCATTGCTATCAAGAACAAGGTTAGGATCAATTCCACAGACATTCTCCCCACACACAAGAGTAATATCTGATATAGCTGCCCCTATCGCAAAATGGTCCCAATTTATTTCTGCTATCTCAGTTGATCCTAAGGCACCTGTAAAAATTGGAACTGCCATTTTAACGTTCTCAGTCCAACCATATTCTGTCTCAGTGTCTACAACTGGAAACAATGCTGTGTCAGGTCCAGCATCTATTCCTTCAGGCATCCCTTTTGCCCCAATGGCATATCCCTGAATATTTAAATGTGAATAATCAACAGGATAGGTTTTATCAGCACCCGCTGTTACTTTTCCGAAAGTTCCAGGGTAAAGGACTTCTCTTCCTCGAAATGAAGATTGAAAGATTTCACAGTTGCCTCGACATCCATCAATACAGATGGAACATATTCCTGACACAGGAACAACACTTCTTGATCTATTTGTTGTTCCTGTCGCATCGTTGGCATTTGGTCGTCGTAAATTCATATCATATACCTCCGCATAGGATTAGATTTATGGAGGGCTTATAGCAACCTTGATACCATTTCAATATCTCTAATCAGTTTGACGGCACAGAAGTTGCCTCTTGGTTTTCCAATGATCAATGCATTATGGTTGTTCATAGGGAAACCGTATTGCCCGATATTTACAATCATCCATTTTTTGTCTTTTTTTTAACGTGAATCCTTGCCACTTAGATACAATCTCCATAAAAACTTTTTGTTGATCGTCAATTTCAAAATGAAAGAATACTTCATCTTGCGAATTAATTACGAAACAATATTGTACATTTGAAAAAAAGATGTAGAACCCACTATACGAATGATAAGAATCTCTTCTACAAAATAGAAGATTAAACAATTAATAATTCGCGTTTTTTACATATGCAAAATCTCTACAAACTTGCACATCAATAGAATTATACTTCAGTAATCAGCAAAACTGTAAAAGTGCTTTAAAAAAGAATTTATCGAATGAAAGTAAGTTTCATAGTTCAATTACTTTGCCTACGCCACCCTCAATGTACTTTTCAGGGTATAAAGATTTTATTTTCGATTTGTGACTGGTACAGTGAAGTGGGCAGATGAATTCCAAATCTTCGACAAGATCAAAATCATTGAAGCCATGCAAACCTCCAATAAGCGCATACGGTTTTCCGAATCGCGAGGCTCCCTCCAAAATATTCTTAACTCCCGAATGAGCGCAGCCTACGATTATAACAAGCCCTTTTTCTGTTTTAACTACGAGAGATTGTTCTATGCCTCTTAGCGTTCCAGTGGAGAAAATGTTTTCGTGAATTTGAAGAGGTTCTTTTATCTTAATTACTTCTTTTGCATTTCGCAGTTCTTGGTAAGATGAGGGAAGATAAATTTTGATCGGATTCACTCTTAGAAAATCTAAAAGCCCACCAGTGTGATCTCCATGAGCATGAGAAATGAAAACTTCATCAATAGACCTTATATCGATATTCAGTTTTTCCATATTGTTAAGAAGTATGGTGCCTCTTCCACCTGTATCAAAAAGTATCCTCTTATTATAAGCTTTTACAAGGCAAGAGAAACCCCATGCATTTTTAAGTCCCTCTTTCCATATATTATTGTCATAGACAATGGTGATTTCCGTTTCATCACCCTCAATATTTAGATTCAAGCCATTTTTTATAACTATTCACTACTTCTTCAAGTTTAGGTGAATCAAAAATATTTGTGTCTAGAAATGCATTAGCTGTAGACATATACATTTGTGAGATTATTCCTTTTAGCTCTGGGTCAAGATTTCGTGGTTTAGAACTACACAGCTTTTTCCAGTCTCTAATTCTTTGTACTTTCGCAATCTCTTTAGCATTTTCTACGTCTTTATACCAGTCCGTCGTTTTATAGAACTGCCTTGCAATCTCTTTACTTACGTGTATTTCATTAAAAGTGAATCTACACTCATCTAAAGTTCCAATAACATCCACAAGCATTAATTCCCTGTTAGGTCCATATCCAAGTTCAATCTTGCCATCTTCATTTGTTAAATTTGCTTTTTTCGCAGTTTCTGTGATAAGGTTGTTCACGTCAGAAATAACTTTCTTGATTTCATTTAACTCTAGATCTTTTAATTTAGCAATATCCTGCGCTTCTTTCCAGGTGATGTATCTGTCTCTTTCTTCCAATTTCGTGCTTACATCAAAAAGGGGAATTTCAAGTCTTTCTCCAGGTTGTGGAGAGTGATCTAAACCCAGGACTTCGTAAGTGATATCTCCTCGTTCGAGTCTCTTAAAAACGCTCGAGCCTTCTGGCAGACCATTTCTATAGATCACTTCAAGTGGGATCAAGAAATTTGTAAGATCTGACTCAAATACTGAATAATCGTAATAACCAGACTCAAATTTTGGATAAATGACTCTAACTAAATTGACTTCCATTATATTCGTTGGTTCTTCTAAATCATTTATTCTTACTGTTGTCCCATCTTTGCTTACTAAACCTCGATAATGGGTTTTAATGCCCATTTCTTCTGCTCTTTCAAAACAATAAGCACCCATTAAACAGAGTGCTGCGCCTTTATTAGACATATGATCTGGCATTTCTCCCCAATCAAAAACAGAATATCGATCTGAAAAAATAAATTGTCCAACGCCCAGCTCATTTTCTTGTGCCATTTTTAAGGTTTTTAAATCTTTAACGCTGCCCATAAGTCTTCACTTTATCATCTGCTTGATCAATCATTTCTTTTTGTTTATTTTGACGTTCTTCAATTTTTTGTGCAAGTTCTTCATCTTCAATAGCTAATATCTTTGTTGCAAGTATTGCTGCTGCTTCTGGTTCTAATACTGTAGCAAGACCCGAGCCTGAAGGCATTCTTAAGGATGAAAAAATATCTGCACCAGCAAATTTTTCGGAATATGGAGGACAGGCGATTACAGGTCTGTAGGTATTCGCGTCAACAAAACCAGATAAAGCGTTTGATCTGCCAGCAACGGTGATGTAAACTAAGTCTATTGCTTTCTTATCTTCATTCATTATTTCAATTACTTTTTTTGGAGTTTTATGAGCGGATGCAATCCTATATTCAAATTTTATTCCGTATAATTCAAGTACTGCTCCAATTTTTTTACAAAACTCGAAATCTTTTTCAGAGCCCATAATTATTTTAACCAGTTTTTCGTTCATCTTTCCACCGCGAAAATTTTGATTGCGTCTATAACTTTCACAATTGTTTCTATTTAAGTATTTACTAATGCGTGTTTGACGTGATTCTGTTATGATATGAATAATTTCTTATCCAAAGATAAATGCTCCACGATTCTTCATCTCATTTTTGTCGCCGACATTTTTAATTTAAGACTTTATTACTTTACCTCTGTTGTAAAAGATTTAAAGATTTCTTGTTTTAACATAAATATGTTAAATCATATTTATAAGACAGAAGCTATTAACTTAATCTTGTCAAAGGGGGAGATACGAGAATAGTTAACGGTGGATTCAGTGATGGAATCAAAAAAAGAGGCATGTGGAGTTTGTGGTATTTACCTAAACGACCCACAAGGTCAAGTATCTTTTCATATATACTGGTGTCTGTTAGCTCTACAGCATAGAGGACATGAATCCGCCGGCATGACTGTCTTTGACAATGGGCTTAAAACGTATAAGGATATCGGATTTGTTAAAGATATCTTTGACTCCAACACATCTAGTTTTGTTAAAGAAAAGCTACGAAGACATGAACCCCATGGAAAAATCTTAATCGAAGATATACAGGGGCATATTGGCATTGGGCACGTTAGATATGCCACACAGGGTCCCGATGTCTATGAGAACGTGCAACCGCTAGAAATCAAGTCGAATGGTTTCAAACTAGCGGTTGGCTTTAACGGTACGATTTCAAACTATTCTCACTTAAGAGGACAGTGCAGCAGTCTCTATCACCTAAAAACTACCTGCGACACCGAAATAATTGGTGAGTTTCTTTCTGAGGGACTCAAAAGAAATAATTTTGAAAAAATAAGTGAACTGGATGGCGCATATTCTGTAGTTGCACTAACAGATGATCAGAAAATAATATCGTTTAGGGATCCTTTAGGTCTTAGACCACTTAGTTATGGATTCGATGAGGACATGTTTGTTGTTGCTTCTGAAAGCTGTATATTGAATAAACTTATGGATAAAACTTATGTTTATGATGTCCAGCCTGGCGAAATGATTATTTATGACGGCAATAGGCTCAGCAAACAACAATTACCTTGTGAACACAAAGCTCATAAACATTGTATGTTTGAATGGGTATATTTCGCTCGACCAGATTCAAAAATTGAAGGAGTAATTGTCTTACAGGCTAGGAAGAATCTGGGTAAGATGCTAGCGAAAAGTTATGAGATGGATGCAGATATTGTAACACCTTTACCTGACGGAGGACGATTTGCCGCTAAAGGATTTTCAGAAGAATCAGGCATACCTTACGAAGAAGTGATCGTCAGAGATAGATTTTTCCCACAAAGAAGTTTTATTAAAAAAGGTCAAAAAAATCGAGAGCATATTGCTAAAGAAAAGATTTCGTTTGTTGATGACTTAATCGCTGGCAAAAAAATAATACTAGTTGACGATTCTATTGTAAGAGGCACTACAACTCAAAACATTGTAAAGAGGTTGCGAGAGAAAGGTGCACGAGAAGTACATCTTAGGATCTCTTGCCCACCGATAATTGCACCTTGCTTCTTTGGTATTGATTTTCCAACGTTTAGAGAATTATTTGTTAATAAACTCGGTATTACTCCAGATAATTACGATTTAGAAACAATAAATGAACGAGCACGAGAACACACAGGTGCAGATTCCCTTTATTATAATTCAATTGAAAATTTAAAGCGAGCACTTGGCCTAAATGATATTTGTACGTCTTGTTTAGATGGAGTATACCCTTATGATTATTTGCCGTATCAATCTCTTGAACCATTTCTAAGGATATAAGTGCAATCTGGTGACAAAGAGGTATGGGTAAAGCAGTTTTGGTTATTGATAAAGGCGGAAGAGGTAACGCCATTGCTTATGCATTTGCAAAAAGTCCTCAAGTTTCCAGAGTTTATGTAACTCCTGGGAATGCAGGAAGTTCTATATTGGAAAAATGTCATCAATTACCTTTATTCGCCGAATCAGTAGATGAAGAAATTGAGGCAATGAAAAAATACGCATTGGAAAACAATATAGATCTGTCGTTTGTTGGTCCTGAAGGATATTTATCTGCAGGAATTGTCACTGCACAAATACTGACGGATAAAAAGAGAAAACCTATTAAACCGAAAACGGTATTATTAAGGTAATCATTTCTACTGTTCATAATAGGTAACCTTCTGAATAACTGACCCCATGAGCTTAT
>NZ_JAHPYX010000108.1:0-23990 GCF_019058535.1 Candidatus Borrarchaeum sp. | reverse complement strand
GGGGAAGGTGGTGTCGGGAAAACGACTTTCATAAATAGATATGCAACAAACAAGTTTGCCAAAGATACAAAAATCACGATCGGCGCAGGATTTTATTCTTTCCATAATAAAGTAGATGTAGATGCAGATATCATCATTAAACTTCAGGTATGGGATTTTGGTGGGGAAAAAAGGTTTCGGTTCATCTTACCTAGTTATTGCCAAGGGGCTCATGCGGTCATATTTGCCTTTGATCTTACACGATCATCTAGTTTGCTCAATTTAAGTGATTGGTTTGATTTAGTCTATAAGAACACCGCTGGGAATCCAATAGTTTTAGTGATTGGCACAAAGGCGGATAAACTTGGGAAAGCTGGCAAAGAGGCGGTAACTGATGCAAAAATCAAAGAATTTTTGAAAAAAAATGAATTGTCAGCAGAGATTTTTTTTAAAACAAGTTCGCTAACTGGTGAAAATATAGAGAACGTTTTTGCTGCTCTTTCTGATTTACTTTACGCTAGGGTGATACAACTAAATGTCTAAGGAACATGCATTCATTGATTATTGTGAGGTATGTAAGAAAAACATTACATATTGCTTTAGGAAAGAACAACTTCTACGCAAGAGTAGCGATCTATATTCCGGAATATTCCTTCATAGGAGTGCTGATAATAAAGAAATTCACGCAGTACTTTCTTATTTTGATGAGGATCTTGCCCATAGAGGAACGGAAGGCTCAAAAGTAATTTTTACGGATGGCATTTCAATAGAATTTAAAACAAAGGGGAAAAAGTCGGGTTTTGTGGAAGAGCTAAAGTTGAAAAAGGACATTAAACTATTCTACGAGCAGCTCATTAACGAATATATCTTCCATTTTAAGACGAGAAATATTCCAGCAAATAAAAGAGTGAATTCAACATTAATTACGTTTTTAGCGAGCAAAAGAGTTAATCCTATCTTGAGCAAGATTTTGCATAACTTAAGAAATGTGGATCCAATATATGAGAAATTTGTGTTTTTGGATAAGACAAATAGTCTAATTGCTACTACTTTTCAAGATGAAGACCTTCAAGAGATCAAGAAAAGTGATTTGAAAAAGATATATCAGACATTCTTTGATCACGTCAAAACTGGTTTTTACCGAGTTAATAAGATCGAAGCTCTCGAAACATCAAGAAAATTAGGCATTGAGATGGTTAATCGATGGGGGGAAATTGAAAGATTAGAGCTCCCAGAAGATATATTCCAGATAATAGAGGTTGAGAGTTAGATCACGGAATTAAAAGCTTTCTCAATTCAAATATTTTGTCACGGATAACTGCAGCCTTCTCAAATTCGAGGTTATCTGCAGCGTTTTTCATTTCAGTTTCGAGTTGTGAGAGTTGAAATTTGAGATCTTCAGGAGATTCAGACAATATAGAATCTAATTCAATCTCTGTTTTAGTCGTTTCGGATATTGGAGCTCTAATTCCTTTAGAGATCGTTACGGGTGTAATTCCATGTTCTTCATTATATTTTAGCTGTAGAAGGCGTCTTCTTTCGGTTTCATCGAGTGCTCTTCTCATTGATTCAGTAATCTCGTCTGCATAAAGAATAACGCGCCCACTCACGTTTCTGGAGGCTCGCCCAATTGTTTGAATTAGACTTGTTTCAGAACGTAAGAAACCCTCTTTATCAGCATCGAGAATGGCGACGAGGGAGACTTCGGGAAGATCTAACCCTTCTCGCAGTAAGTTGATGCCAATAAGTGTATCAAACTTCCCTAGACGCAGATCTCTCAAAATTTCCACGCGTTCTAGCGTTTCAATGTCACTGTGAAGATATCGTACCCTGAGCCCGACGTTCAATAGATAATCAGTTAGATCTTCAGCCATTCGCTTTGTTAATGTTGTTACCAATGTACGTTCTCTGTGTTCCGCCTGTAGTCTTATCAGAGAAATTAGATCATCTATCTGATTTTCGGTTGACTTTACAATTACCTCTGGGTCAATCAATCCAGTAGGCCGGACTATCATTTCTGCGATTTGTTCACTATTATTTAGTTCATAAGTAGCCGGTGTAGCAGATACGAAAATCACCCTACTTCGATCCATATGTTGCTCGAATTCTTCAAATCTTAAAGGTCTGTTGTCAAAACTACTTGGTAATCTGAATCCATACTTGACAAGATTTTTCTTTCTCGACAAATCTCCGCCATACATGCCTCTTACTTGAGGTATAGTTACATGTGATTCGTCTATAAACATGAGAAAATCTTGTGGGAAATAATCCAACAATACATATGGTTTTTGACCAGGTTGTCGATTGTCAAAATACCGGGAGTAGTTCTCAATTCCTGAGCAATATCCTACCTCTTTTATCATTTCCAAATCATAACGTGTTCTTTGTTCAAGCCTTTGTGCATACAACAGGTTTTCTTCTTTTTTCAATTCAGCGAGGCGTTCCTCAAGTTCTGTCTCTATTAATTCAATAGTCTGATCGATCCGGGATTGAGTGAAGACGAAGTGTTTTGCCGGGTAAATCACAGCTACTGGTTTTTTCATTTTAGTTTTTCCTGTCAACGGGTCAATCTCTGAAATGTTCTCAATCTCGTCCCCGAACCATTCGAGTCTTAACGCCGAATCGTCATAGGCTGGAAAAACCTCGACAACATCCCCTCTTACCCTGAATCTGCCTCTCGCAAAGTCCAAATCATTTCGTTCATATTGGATGTCAACAAAAGATTTCAAAACGCTGTCACGATCCCTTTTTTCACCTGCTTTGAGATAGAGCGTAAGACCTGTAGTGTCTTGAGGATCACCAATAGAATAAATACATGAGACGCTGGCTACGACTACGACATCTTGCCGTTCGAGTAAAGAACTCGTTGCAGATAAGCGCATCTTTTCTATGCGTTCGTTTATTGACGCATCTTTTGCTACATAAGTGTCAGTTTGAGGCATATAGGCTTCTGGCTGATAATAATCATAATAACTAACAAAATATTCCACTGCATTTTCTGGAAAAAATGCCTTGAATTCAGAATACAACTGTGCAGCTAATGTCTTATTGTGGCTGATAACGAGCGTTGGTTTTTGCGTCTTTTCGATAATCTGAGCCATAGCGAATGTTTTTCCGGAACCAGTTACTCCTAGTAATGTCTGATGTTTTAGTTCTCTTTTTTGTATACCATCTACAAGTTGTTGAATAACTTTTGGCTGATCTCCTTTTGGTTCAAGATCTGTAGATAATTTAAACATATTCAAATAACTCGCCTTGCCCGATCTGAAAAATGTTGAAGCTGTTATTTCTTAGAATGGTGAGAAAGTTTTCACTTTTTTATTTTTGCAACTTAGTGTGTATTCGTCGCTAAACTTCAAAAGGAGTCTAACTTGAGTTTTATAAAAACTTTTCAATCATCTTTTTCAATTCAGCTTTGGACTTTGCAGCTATAGCTCGATCTTTTATCTTACCATCTTTAAAAATTATAAACGTAGGAACCCCTGTAATCTCATATTTTGCACCTAGGCCAGGATTTCTGTCCACATTGAGTTTGCCGATTTTTGCTTTACCCAGATATTCCTGAGCTAATTCTTCTATGATTGGCTCGACTACTTTGCAGGGAGGACACCAACTAGCCCAAAAATCCACTAAAACGGGAATATCAGACTTAAGAACTTCTTTTTCAAAATCCTTCGCAGTAAATTCCATATATCCTCTGCACCACCGTTAGACTCGCAGTTTACTGCTTGACTCTTTTTTGAGTCTCTTTTACCACTAGTTCTTTCCCTGTATCAAGTTGTGGTTGGAAACCCCCATTTTGCTTTGTGCCTGGTGCATAGACTTCAATCACTTCTGACTCTCGTTTTTCGCCATCCCACCGAGTTACTGGCCAAAACACGTGAGCTGTCTCTTCAATTCGTTTTTTGATGTGAGGTTGAGTTAAAAGAGTAAACATATTTGTAATTTCTTCTTCGAGGCTCAGTTTTGGTGCAAAGCCAAATGTCTTGGGAAGTTTTTTAGAAATTACTTCGAAGGGATGAAAATCTGCTTCTACACGTGGATTTTCTACTCTCTGAATCCTTACATTTAAGCCAAATCTTTCATTTCCAACTTTTGCAACAGTGTCTGCCAATTTTTTGATTTTATAGAGCCCAGACACTTGATTTACTACGTCATATTGCCCGGGTTCTGGTGGTGATGCAATTAAGCGCACCATACATTGCATCGCATCATCAAGAGCAATAAACCCACGAATTTGTTCACCCTGTCCATATACGGTTAACGGAAGTCCCAGTATACCTTGAATGACGAAACGATTCACCACTGTCCCGAACCATTCATCAGCGTCTAAGCGAGTTCGAAGTCGTTGATCTGCTGCTATTTCATCAGTGTGAACCCCATATATAACACCTTGCATAACATCATAGGATCGAAGCCACCAATATTTACATGCTTCATAAACATTGAAGGTATCTTGGACTTTAGATACATGATAAAAGCTTACGGGATCGCGAGGAGTCAATTCTCCACCAAGGCTCCATTCTCTACCTCCATAATTCAATACGGCATCTGCAGGGAAGATACCTTCAAAGAGCGGTCTTCCAGTCAAAGGTGAACCAAATTCGCCAAGGGTACCAAGTTTGATTAAAGACGTTTCCGGAACCATCTCCTTCATCAAAAAAAGCAGACCAAGCGTACCAATAACATTATTATATTGAACCTTAATAGCATGATCACAATCTACCATACTATATGGTGCACTTGGACATTCTGCGTAGTGAACGATCGCTTCTGGTTTCATTTCTTTTAGGAATTCACCCAGTTTTTGACGATCTAAGATATCAATCTCCCGAAACGTGATGTCAATCCCAAGTACTTCTTGGGCAGTCTGGAGACGTTCATCTATTGATGCAATAGGAACAATCGAAAGCGCACCTTTTTCTTTTACACAATCTCTGCGGAAATAATTATCGATCCCACTAATTTTGCATCCTAATCTTCCTAGTCTTAGTGCTAATGTCCATCCTAAATATCCATCGATTCCTAAAATCATAACACGCATATCTTTCAAAAGATAACAATTTATTTCATCCCGATATTCCCATTCTGTGCATTGTTCAAAACTTATGGTGGGTTCAAAATGTCCCAATTCAGGTCTCCGAGCACATTCAATCATGATAACATATTCGGGATCTTTTAATTCCTTTACTTTCTCCATAGATTGTCCACATGCTCTAAAATCAACATTACCTTTGAATATTGCCGCAGGGCAATTCCAGCATGTTTTATTTACATTATATGCTTTAATTTGAATCACGTCCTATAATCAGGTTCATAACATGTTCTACATTTAGATTATCTGGTAGATCTGCTTCGCCTCTAACATAAAGAAATGCATCTTCTTGGGTGTGTTTTCCAGTGAAAATATCCTTGTCAAATATCTCTTTCTTGAACACACTACCCTTAAGATTAAAGCCAGAATTCGGCAATAAAATGAGATCAGGGGCTTTTTCTACATAGGAACCATGATAAATCTCTTCTTTGTCAAATATTTTTTTTATAACAGGCATCCCATTCATTTTCAGCCTTGAAAACGAATCAATCAGTTCCTCTTTTAACTTAACTTCCTCATTCGTCTTAATATGACCCCTAGGAAATCTATCTTTTTTGTGTAAATAGATTCTTGCAGGATCCAAAGCAAATGCCTTTGTACCTTCTCTAACATTGTTATAATTTTTTTTCGGATCTTTGTCTAATGAGCAAAATCCCTCTTCGGTAAGATATCTGTTGATATTTACATTTGTTTTAACAGATTCCATCCCATGATCAGACAGCATGATTAGAGCGTCATCTTCTCTCAATTTGCTTTTTATGTAACCAATTTCCTCATCAATGAGTTCAAAATACCTCAAGAATTCTGAGTGATATTCATGATTTGGATCTTCATACGCATCCCAAAGGAAATGACCAAGTCGATCACTTCCTGTGAATACAAACATGAATACATCCCAATCAATTCCTGCTTTATCCCAAAAATAACGATATGTCTTTATACGGTTTTTATGTGTTTCAAACAAATCCTTAAGAAACAATGGCTTAGATTCATGTCCCTTTTGTGCATCAACATCTATTCTATATCCTAATTTCTTCAAAGTGCTAACAAATCTTGACGGATAAACAGCCTTATCTAAATCTAATGCAACAAATCCAGAAACTAAAAAACCATTTATTTCCTGTGCAGGATATGTACTTGGAACATTAATAATTATGTATTTTCTAGAATCTCTTTGCCAAAAAGCTTTGGATTTTAGGTTCAGAAAATTTGGAAAACACAAAGAATATGTTCCTTCTATGAAATCAGTGAATCCGAAAATCCCATGTATTCCAGGATTATTTCCAGTAATGATAGAACTCCAAGATACTGATGAAAGTTCTGGAATAGAACTTTGCATTTTAAAGAAACTACCGTTTTTCTGCAACTCTTTGAAGTTTGGCATTACGTCTTTATCGGATAAATCATTCATCAGTCTATAAGGGGCTCCGTCAATGCCAATCACCGCTGTTCTTTTCTTATCCATCAAGAAATCACCTTAAAATTGCCTAATTTTCTAATAAGCAAAATTATTACTTTTTCTTAAAGTCCAATTGGAATATAAAAGTTACTCTATAATAAAGTAAATAAGACATAAAATGGCATTAATTTTCTAACTATGAATTTTTAGGTGTCTTTGATGTCTCTTGAAGAATATGAAGAGGAAACAGAGAAAGCTAAGAAATGGTTATTAAGTCTGGGATTCACAGAATATCAGGCAATACTTCTAAGTTATCTTCTTCCGCTCGGGGAGGGGACAGCTAAACAAATGAAAGAGATTACTGGAATTCCAAGCACAAAAATCTATGAAACTCTTAATGAACTTGCTACTAAGGGTATCATCCAAGAACGAACAGGTCGTCCTGTCGCCTATACTGCATTGTCACCTAAGCGAATAATGGATAATCTGCTTGAATACAAGCAGAAAACATTTGATAAAGACATGAGAGAACTGAGAAAGACAGCAAAAGAATTTACAAAAACTTTGACACCCATTTATGAAAAGGGATTAGTTGAAAAACGACAGAAACTGTTGCGAATAGTCAAAATCGGGTTGGCATCAGAAACAGAAACTATTTCTGCTATTAGAAGGGCAAAAAAAGAAATCTATATTATCTCGAAAGTGCTAGAATATCTACCTAAGATTATAGATGATTTAGCAAAAAAGATAGAAAAAGGAGTTCAAGTAAAAATCTTACTATTAGATCCGAACAAACTGAGTAATGAATCTCAAGCAATCCAACAAAGCATAATAACACTTCTCTCCTCAAGTTTTGAGGATAAAATTACTATCAGATTCGCCTATTCGGTTCCCCTGAGAGGAGCGTTAATCGATCCAAGCAAAGAAGGTACTGCAATCTTTCTCGCAGAAGAAATAGGAATTCCACTTTGGATGCGTGAGGCTGCTATTTCGGAAAATACGAATCTGGTACAAGCATTAAAACTTTTCTTTGATTTGATATGGGAACATCATTCCACTGAGCACTGAATTAAGAGTTCAAAAATATTGAAGTAAAACAATTCTTCAAATGTCTAAATAGATTATGTTCATAATAGAAAAACTTAAAAGCCTCAGGCTTGCCATTTTACAAAACCATGTACATCGGAAACTCTTTTTTTTGCAAAAGAAAAAATTCGATGCCATGAAAAGAATACAGAAAAAGGAATTTACAGGACTAGTTGGTGAGTTTTAAGTAAGTTTGTCTTTTTTTGTAAGTTTTAATAGTTTAGGTGAATAAAATGTCCATGGATGAAGAACGAGAAGAAACAGAAGAATCAGAAGAAATTATGATGTCTGTTTCAGACCTTGGCCCGCGAAGTCGCAAGGTCAACGTCAAAGTAAAAGTTGTTGAATTGAACGAAGCACGAGAAGTAACAAGTAGAAAAGATGGATCAGTCAATAGAGTAACTGAAGCTTTAGTCGGTGACGACACAGGAGTCATTTTCTTAACACTTTGGAACGATGATATTGACCGAGTAAGCGTTGATAGCGCACTCAAGATTTCAAATGGTTACTGTAATGTGTTCAAAAACAGTTTACGGCTTAATATCGGTAGATATGGTTCTATTGAAGAGACAGAAGAGGATATCACAGCAAATACAGATAATAACCTCTCAGATAGGTTTTTTGAGCAACCTCCTAGATTTAGACGCGGCGGCGGTCGACCACGTAGTGGCGGCGGATATAACCGTGGTGGCGGTGGCTACAGCGGTGGCGGCGGCGGCGGCGGATATAACCGACGACGAAGATATTAATATATAACAAGCCGTGAATTATTTCAAAAATTAATGTTGCCTGATTTTTTTAAACAGGCTTCCTTTTTCCCTTTTAATTGTTTTATCATTTCTTCGCAAGAAGACACCCCAACTTGTTGGGGGGTAGTTCTCACCTATAGATATAAGAGAACCTCTTATGTTTCCTAAAGAAACCAGAAATGTGTTTTCAAAGATATGAATAATTCATATGATTGAAAGGGTGGTTTTGTGTCAGATCATATTGACAATTTAAGAAAACGTTTTGATCCGTTTTCAAAATTTTTAGATGTTCAAATTAATCAACTTGCGGAAGGATATGCAAAAATTCAAATGCAGATAGCTGAAAATCATTTGAATTTTCATGGAGTTGCCCATGGAGGTGCAATTTTTTCTTTAGCAGACCAAGCCTTCGCACTAGCTTCCAATTCTCAAGGAATAACTGCAGTAGCAATCCAGATGAATATAAATTATCATAGACCTTCCAAACTAGGGGATTTGCTCGAAGCAGAAGCAAAACAAATACATTTTGGCAAAAGAATTGCAGTTTATCAAGTTAATGTTAAGAATCAAGAGAATGATAAACTGATTGCATCATGTCAGGGTATGGTCTATCATGTGGAATGACTATTCCTGGTCATTAAGGAATCTCTTTTCAAAATTTAATAGGATAAGTTCATCTTTCACCGATTTTTGATCATTTAAAGACCTTTACTATTCACCTCAAGCGAAAATCTTTTGAAATAAAATAGCTTTTATGAATTGAGGATTAGTTATGGCGAAAAAATCTCATGAAGATGAGAAAGAAGATATGATTAAAGAATGCCTTAAAATGGCGAGAAAAGAATTAAACGCCGCTGAATATGCTCGCCTAGTAAAAGCTTGCGAATCCAAGAAAGAAGAATAATTTAAATGTCATTGAAAACTTGATAGGCTTTCTTTCACAAATCAACATTTTTAGTTCTATAATGAATTTCTTTGTCAAATATAACGAGATGATGAGTTTCATCATGAAGAAGTGGCTTTTTAAATCCTTCTGCAATCATTGTCAGTTCTTCTAGCGAATCAACTTCAATAATAACTATATTTTCTTCACGAGAAATAGCATTAATTTTTACAGGGTATATGAGGCAACGTTCACAATCGTTATTTTCATTTCTTTTAACCATCCTATCACACCTTCTTTTTAATTCATCGATTTTTGATTTAATAGAAAAAAGGAATTTAAAGGTGGAGAGACCCTAGTAAAAGTGAAACCCTCCCTCAATGCCTCCCTACCTTAAGGGCAGGAGCTTCTTTGAGGTTGTTATAAATGGTTCAAGAAGAAATAATAAAATTTCATAAACCTGCTAATCAAAACGATATAGCTGTTGTGGAAAGTCTCATATATCCAATATTTTCTAAGAAAAATAAAAAAGACAAGCACAATTGGAATGAAATCCAGTCATTATTTTTATCTACCATGAAAAATGCCAATTTAAATTTTTTTAAAAGACATATTTTTTGGTTCTATGTAAATAGAACCATAACTAAAGGCATGAAAAAAGGAATACCTCTTATTAAAGTTGAAGAAACACTGCGAAAGTTTATCAGAAAACATGTCGATAAGGAAAAAGATCGAAAGGCTTATGCATTCAAACGCGCTAAAAGGAGTTTTGAATTAGTAGCAGACTACATCGTAGGAGAGAAAATACTTGATCTTGGTGCAGGGGATGGGCTTTTAGCGTTAGAAATAAAAAAACAACTTAAGAAAGAAGTCGTGCTGGTTGATATTGTAGATTATAATTATACAGACCTACCATTGATCTTATATAATCCAGAGGAAAAGATTCCGTTAGCAGATGAGGAAGTAGGTACTACCATTTTATATACTGTATTGCATCATGCGAGTGATCCCGAACATCTATTGAAGGAAGCAACAAGAATAACCAAAAAACGCTTAGTAATTATAGAAGGCTATATTGAGGAAGATGATATAAGGGTGACTAATAGCTTTTTTGATTGGTTTTACAATCGAGTCATTGGAGACGAAGATATCAATGTACCTCTTAATTTTCTTAGGATAAAAGAATGGGAAAAAATTCTGAAATCACATGGATTTGATATAATTGAAACTATATATCTTGGAATCAATGAACCTGTTGTGCCAGAACATCAAATATTAATTATCGCTGACCATGTTAATAATAGTTAATTTATAATATCAAAATTATAAAATTCAGCTGATCATAAGAAGATCTCGCGAAAGTTTAGTAATACACTGCAAACAGGTTAAATAAAGTGACATAGATAATCCAAATTGGTGAATAAAGTGACCCAAACATTATATTTAGAGGACAGTTACCTTCAAGAATGTGAGACCACCGTTGTAAGTGTCAAAGAAGATAAATACGTTGTTCTTGACCAAACAATCTTTTATCCAAAGGGCGGTGGACAACCACATGACACAGGTAAAATGATTCGAGATGAAGAAGTATTTCCAGTAGTTTATGTAGGCAAATTCTCAGGTGAAATTTCTCATGAAATTGGTGAGCCAGGATTACAACCCGGAGACAAAGTAAAGTGTCAAATCGATTGGGATAGACGCTATAAATTCATGAGAAGCCATACAGCAGCACACACGTTAGCTGCAATTCTCTGTGAAGACACTGGAACACTCATTACAGGTAATCAGATTAGTTTAGAAAAAACAAGATTCGATTTCAATCTTAAAGAATTCAGCAAAGAAGTTTTTTTAACCTATATTGATAAAGCTAATGAACTTTTCAAGCAAGGCATTCCTGTAAAATGGTATGATTTGGCCTATGATGAAGCAATGAAAATCCCTACCGTCTCACGGATGGCAGGTGCCTTTCCACCAAACCTTCCCAAATTACGAATTGTTGAAATCGAAGGTATCGATAAACAAGCGGATGGCGGCACACACGTGCGCAATCTAAAAGAAGTTGGACAAATAGAATTCATCGAAGCAAAAAATAAAGGAAAAAATAATCGTAGAGTTTATTTCCGTCTGGTTGACTAAAAAATTTCTATAGGTTTCTTTTATACCATAAAACAATAGTGTATTAGTCTTTAAGCTTGAATAGATTGTTAGCGTTCGTTTCATTTATTTGAACAACTTCTTCATACGTCAAGTCTAAAATCTCTGAAATCTTTTGAACAATATACTTAAGATAACTAGGTTCATTTCTTTTGCCACGCTTGGGTACTGGTGCTAGATAAGGACTATCTGTCTCAACAAGAAGCCGATCAAGTGGTATTTGTTTTATAAGTTGAGCAAGAGGTTTGGAAAAGGTGATTATGCCAGATAGAGAGATATAAAAATCAATATCAAGTACATCCTTAAGCATATCTTCGTCTCCACTAAAACAGTGAATTACTCCTTCGTGGGCTTCTTCCTCCTTCAAGATATTTACTATATCTTTATGGGCATCTCGATCATGAATAACTAACGGCAATGATAATGATAATGCCAATTGAATTTGTGAACGAAAAAGACGTTGTTGAGAAGTAATCGATGCTGCCATGCGATAATAATCGAGTCCAGTTTCACCTATAGCTACTAATCCTTCTTTTTGTGCCAATTGAGAAAGATTATTCAATAAATCATCATTCATCTCGTTTGCACTATAATGAGAGAGGCCCACAGTTGCATAAATAAACTCATATTGAGAGGCTAGTTCTATTGCTCTCTGACTAGACTCTAAATCCCAGCCAATAACAATGACCTTCATATTAGCTTGCTGTATTCTAGAAATTACTGATTCAAGATCATTATTATAACGAGTACTTTGTAAGTGAGCATGAGTGTCCACAAGCTGTGTATCCAAGATTTTATTCACCTCATTTGTGCACATATATTCGGCTGAACTATACTGCACAAAGCATGGAGGAGTCTTCTTGCCAGTTGAGTTATAAATCTAATGGTAATATAGTATTAAATCAAGTTAAGTTTGAAATTGGCGGAAAAAATGAAAGAAGCTATGATGTACGAAAAATTGGATAATTCAACAGTACGTTGTACTCTTTGTAATCATTACTGTATGATTAAAGATGCTAAACGAGGAATATGCACGGTTAGAGAAAATAACCAAGGGACACTTTATACTTTGGTATATGGGCAACTTGTTTCTCGTGCTGTGGATCCGATTGAAAAGAAGCCATTATTCCATTTTTATCCCGGCTCCACTGCTTATTCGATCGCTACTCCAGGATGTAATTTTAGATGCAAACACTGTCAAAATTATGATATTTCTCAAATGCCAAAAGATAAGAAGCGTATCACAGGGATGGATATTCCTCCAGAGAACGTTGTTGCTGATGCAAAACGAAATAAATGTAAAAGTATTGCATATACCTACACTGAACCGACAATATTTTTTGAATACGCCTATGACATTGCAAAGTTAGCTACGAAAGAAGGAATCAAAAATATCTTCGTAACAAACGGATATATTTCAAAAGAAGCGTTGCATGAGATTGCTCCATATTTAGACGCCGCAAATATTGATCTAAAAGCGATGACCGACCTTTTTTATAAAGAAATTTGTGGGGCAAAACTACAGCCCGTATTGGACTCAATTAGACTTCATAAAGAGCTTGGCATATGGGTTGAAATAACTACCTTAATAATTCCAGATTTGAATGACTCAGATGATGAATTAAGACAAATTGCAGTATTTATTCGTGATGAAGTCGGGGAAGAAACACCTTGGCACGTCTCGGCTTTTCGTCCAACATATAAACTCACTGACAAACCGCCAACTCCAGTAAGTACATTAGAAAGGGCACAAAAGATTGGACAAGAGGCAGGTTTAAAATATGTGTACATGGGAAATGTTGGACGGGGGGAGAATACGTACTGTTATAATTGTGGCGAACTACTCATTCAAAGACGGGGGTTTTACTATACAAAAAATGAGATTAAAAACAATCTATGTTATAAATGTAATTCAAAAATTGATGGGATTGGATTATAACCAATTTAGTCAATTTATTGACTCTATAAGCCATTTTTGTGAACTACCCCGCCTTTAGAAAGGGTGTCCCGCCAAATAAGTTGAATTCAACTACCCCTCCCTGTCGGAAGGGGTCTTCTCGCTGATATCAGATAAAAATGATGTAAGAAAATTAGCCACCTGGGTAGATTTTAAAGACTTTTACGTCCACACCTTCTTCTATATCTTCATTTATCATGTCATTATCTCTAAGAACGGTCTTATTCTTTAGATCCATCAGGTAGTTTCTTGAGGTATAACCATATTTTTCTTTCCATTCCTTGACAGTTATCTTTGCCATAGTAGAACACCGTTCCTTTAGAAAATTAAAGAAAAAAGGGAAGGCTTTACGCCTTGTTTACTAATAATTGTCGATATCGGCTACTGCAAAATCTAATCCAAATCGTTTCAGAGTTTCTGGAGTTGGTATACCTTTCGCATTCCATCCACGTTCACTATAGTACTCTGTCCTCATTTTTTCAAACACTGGTCTGAGGTCTGCTCCTGCTGCACCACCTTCACCAAGAGGTTCGAACATTCTTGGTGGAAGAACGTCATTTTTCTCTGGAATAAGACCTTGTTTAAGATTAAACATCCTCATCAACTGATTTAGTCTACCGCCAAGATCAACTAACGCCTCTGTGGTGTTATAGTCGTCCCAACCAGTTACAGCTTTAAGGAGATCGACCTTAGTTTGAGTTGTATATCCTGAGAAATCATAGAAGAGACACACTATTAGAGCGTCATCGAACATTGAGAAGTCCATCCACGCTAACGCGGCAAGACCTTTTTGCTTGTCTGAGAAACGGTCAAGTGGAACATCTGTTAGCTCGTATTCTGGTAAGGGTACACCTAGTTCAGCAGCTTCAGAGAAACCAGTAACATGACAAGGGCCACGTGAACCGCATGCATATGTGACTGCCATTGAGAAGAATGCTCTTGGGTCATGTGCAGGGATTACAGCATTGTTGACTTGTACTGCGAGTTCTGGACAACCCAATTTATCACCTGCTACTTTAACGCCCTCACCTAATAGCTTGCCCATTTCATTTTTCCGGAAAGTAATGAGATCTACGAGTTTAATCATGGCATCGCCATCACCAAACGGTAATTCAAAGCCCAAATCTTCTTTCTTGATAATGCCGTTTTCATAGGCATCCATAGCAAAAGCACACATACCACCAAAATCAATAGTATCCATGCCATAAATATTGCAAAGATGACCTGCATAATTGATTGCTTTAAGATTATCGACGAGACAGTCGCTTCCCATCATGCCTAAGGTCTCATATTCAGGTCCGTAGCCGTCCATGTCATAAGGTCCGCCTTCATCAATGATGACTCTTCTGTGGCAGCCTACTATACAATATGAACATGAATCAGGTTGTGGCTTAAGAACTTCATTGAACTCTCCTCCTGCAGAACCAATTTTACGAGCGCCTTCTTTCCAAGTTCCAACTTTGAAGTTACCAATCGGCAAGAGACTGTTTTCTTCTCTTGGAATTACGGCCATTGCCTGTCCATCAGATCTGTTCATTTTTGCAAAATCGTTTTCTTGAATTACTGGAAGTAGTTCTTTGTTCAGTTTCTTGAGTTCTTCTGGGTTTGCGATAGGCTGTCTCATAGTACCTCGAAAGACAAATGCTTTGAGTTTTTTGCTGCCCATAATGGCACCCATGCCCATACGTCCAGCACAGCCATGACCTTTCTCGGTAATCACACCAGCATATCTTACAAGGTTTTCTCCAGCGGGACCAATTGGCACTACACGGACTTTATCACCGAGTTCCTGTTTTAGAATATCCTCAGTTTCACCAGCATCTTTACCCCAGAGATGACTTGCATCTTTGATTTCGACCTCTCCGTCTTTTACATAAATATAGACAGGCTTATCAGAAGCACCGCTTACTACAACTGCATCAAACCCTGCTCGTTTAAGTTCTTCAGCGGAGTGCCCGCCACCAGTAGACTGGCCCCATATTCCAGTGAGAGGAGACTTTCCGCAGATGGCGAAACGTCCTGAGCCTTGAATGGCTGTATATCCCTGATAAGGACCACATGCATATACCAATAAGTTTTCAGGACCTAATGGGTCAGCTCTTGCTGGGATCTCATCATAACAGATCTTTACAGCCAAACCTACACCACCAAGCCATTTTCTGGCAAATGCCTCATCATACTCTTGAACTGAAACTTCCTTTGTGGTTAAATTCACACGGAGTATCTTACCCCAATAACCACCAAATGACATTTTTTTAACATCCACCTATAGATTTTTTTTATTCTTTTTGTAAAACAAACGTGACTTTGATAAGATTTCGTTAATATAAGAATTGCTACGTATTAATTGTTCATTACAGTACATTAAAATGTGAAAATTATATGTATATTTTTATTTTCAGACAATAAATTCAATCTAACACTTGTAAAAAACAAAATAGATACGTATTTATTTCATAAGCTATCTTAACATCTTTGGTAATTCAAAAAAACTTTCATCCATATTTCTAATCTTGGTTTACATCAAATACTAACTTATTTACTTGGAATCAGATGAGAAATTAAGAGGAAAACGTATGTATTATGTATATGTGATTCTCTGTAAAAATAAAACGTTTTATACAGGGTATACGAAAGATCTTTTTGATCGCCTCCAACAACATATAGAAGGGAAAGGTGCTAAATATCTTAGAGGTAATAAAGTAAAAAAATTGTATTATGTAGAAAAATACCGCACGCAACGTAAGGCGATTCAAAGAGAACGTGAAATTAAAAAATTTACACATCAAAGGAAAAAGAAATTAATTGAGAAACCCTTAGATCAAGAATTTGTCGACAATGTTAACCATTTTTTTGGATTTTCTTAATATATAAACTCACAGCTTTAGCGTGAGGTAGTTTACAAGACGCCGGTTTCGAAGAAACGCTCTACCTTTTGTGGAAATCCGCCCATATCGATTGGTTTAGGAATGTAGCCATCACATCCAGCAGCTAATGCTTTTTCATCATCTCCTTTGAGAACAAATGAGGTTAATGCCACTATGGGAATATCTTTAGTTGTTGGCTTAGATTTCAAACGGCGTGTTGCTTCATAGCCATCAAGCACTGGGAGACCAATATCCATTAAAATCAGATCTGGATGCTCTCTTTCGGCGGAGTCTATAGCATCTACACCATTTACTGCTGTAACAACTTGATAATTCTTTAGTTTTAGGATTTCCTTGATGGCAACTCGAAAATCTTCATTATCTTCTACAACAAGAATCTTTTTACGTTTGATAAAATCTCCTAATAACACTTTCTCCAAAGTGCCAGGATCTTTTCCAGTAAACTTAATTATGTCTTCGTGGATCATTTCCGTAATTTTTTTTGCATGATTTTGTTCAATGGTGTCACGTGTTATTTCTAACTTAGTAAGATATGATTTAATAAGATTATCAACCATGGCTTTCGCAAAAATATCTGAAAGCAACTTTTCAGCTTTTTTAATGAACCTTGCTGATTGTTGTGCTGTTTTTGCGTTATAAGAAACAATCTTTTGAAGGTTTTCAGGATTTATCTCAGTCCCATGAGGGGTTACTTTGTACGGTATCCAAATGGATTCATGTGGAAAGCCGTCTAGATGATGAATTCTTAAATGTTTTCCGAGTGTTTCTTCCTCGAAATCCATTTCTATGACGCCATCCATGATAGAATACACTGTGGTGACATGTTCTTGATTATGCATCCCCTTTTGCATTGAAAGAAGGATGAAGCCATATTCTGATTTAATTCGAGATGTGATGGTTTGAACAAACTTCAGAATGACGTCTGCTTGGCTATGAAGAAAAAGTGTAGATAATGAATCAAAAATTATTCTAACTGGCATCCCCAATGTATTTACAGCTTTTACTAAATTAATGCTTATTTTATTTAGATTTGCTGGATGATCAACTGAGAGTCTTTTCTCTTCTTTACTAACAGACCATGAGTAACAGTCAATAAAAACAAGTGTTTTATTTTCATATTTCGTGATATCAAGATTACGTTTTTTCGCGTATTCGATAAGCTGCTCTGGGCTTTTTGATGTGGTGATATAAATCACTTTCTTATTATGTTTTAGGTAATATTCTACTAAATCAAAGATATACTCCGATTTGCCAACGCCAGGAGGACCATATAGTAAAACACTGTAATAATCTGGGAATATTTCTTTCATTAATCCCACCAAGACATTGTAGAGTATATCTTCTTATAGCATATTGTTTTTCATAATAAATTATCTCTTAAAAATGCTATTTCTTCGGAAAATACATCAATTCCTTTTTCTGCAATTTCATAGGGATGCAATGATTGATCATGCCTGGTACCACGCATCTTCCGAATCTCTATGGCGCGGGTTCTTTTCCCTCCTTCTCGAACATAATAGAGGATTATTACACCGTGTGTAATGAATTCTTCGACTCCAAATCTGCTGATTCCAACCGATCCCTCAGGAATCTCTGTTGTATAAATCGTCGTGCAACCTGAGGAGCGAATTGTATTTGTCATATCCAAAAGACCTTGCCGAATTTTAAAGTCATCTTGATATAGAAGCGCTAGTGCGCTTAAACCATCAATAACAACGCGGGTTGCGTTTATTTCATTGATTTTTTCTTCTAATAACGAACAAATTGATTCAAAACTGAAAGTTTGAGAGAATAGAGGAGCTTTAATCACGTACTCTGTCGCATCGGGAGATTTTTTTGGAATAGCATTAATCATTACTAGTTTTTTTTCCCTTTGCAGAGTGTTTAAATCCCAATTGAATGTAGACATCACTTTTAGGATATCCTGAACATCTTCTTCTAGACTGATATATACTCCTGGTTCATTATAGTCTTTATAGCCGTTATACAAATACTGTATAGCGAGAGTTGTCTTCCCTGTCCCGGTAGGGCCTGTCAAAAGAACACCCCATCCTTCTGGAATGCCTCCTTCAATTAAATTATCGAGCCCTTTAATTCCAGTATGTATTCTCTTCAAAATAATCTTTCCATTCTTTTTTTATGTTTCTTGTTGTTTGTTTATTAGCAAAAATTGACTTTCAGAGAAACTTATTGTGTTTGCACCTCACACTATCAACAATCACATCTTTTAAGCAGCAAGAAGCAAACATAATAATTAGTGACGCGTCTTCTTTTTTTTAACACCATCCAAGATATTTAGTTAAGATATTAGACTGAAGTGATCAATTATACAGTCAATATCTCTTTTCTGTCGCCAATTTTTGTCTAATATTTTTTCAGAATACTCCATTATAAGTATAATTGTGAAATTGACTTGTCAAAATATACTTGTATTCTAAATTGAAAATAATTAAAAAGTAAATATTGGTTTTCTGTTTATGAAATTGAATTTAACTTGACTTATCCTTAACTTTTACTTTGTATCTGGTGTACAAAATGTTAGCTAATTCAGAAAATACGTCAAAGACCTGTTCACCTGTTTTTGCGGATGTTTCGTAATATAGGAGATCATTTTTCTTCGCATATTTTTCAGCTTGTGATTTTTTTACTTGTCGCATATCTAAATCAATTTTATTGCCTAACAAAAGAAGTGGAATCTTTCCACAATTCGTATGAATCTCTTTGAGCCACTTATCAAGACTTTTAAAGGATTCGCTCCGATTTACATCAAATACCATGAATCCTCCACTGGTGCCTGAATAATACGTTGGACGAATAAAGGCAAACCTTTCTTGACCAGCTGTGTCCCAGATTTGAAGTTTGATCAGATCTTCTCCGATTTGAACGTCTTTCACAAAAAAATCTACACCGATAGTCATTTTGTAATACTCTATGAATTTACCCTTAACGAAATGAGTTGCCAAAGTTGTTTTTCCTACGGCTCCATCTCCTACTACCACTATCTTGAATAACAGATGCATCAATTATCTCCTCACGCTAACCCTGCCCTCATTGAATTTAAAAATAATGTAGATTTGAATCACTTCTTTTCCTTGTATACGTATTCTAATATAATTTCAATAAAAATAGTTGCTATCAGAATTAGAGGTGCATCGTGCAAACTTATAATGCAAATTGTTTTTTAATTAGTTCAGCGGGAAGTCCTCTTCCGACTGCTGGGGGGATGAAAGCCACTAGTTTTATATAGTTTTTTGGGGTAGAAATACTGATATCAGAGTCTGCGTGAAGCCCATGAGACTGACACAGAAAATTAGGATCTTTCCGACACTAGAACAGGAAGAAGTGCTTTGGAAACTCTCGGAGAAGTGCAGACTCATCTATAATTTTGCCCTTGCCGAGCGAAGGGACGCCTATAGACACGGCATTAAGGGCGTGACTTATCGAAAACAGCAAAACGACCTGCCAATAATTAAAAAGCACTACCCGGAATATAGCTGGGTATATTCGAAGGTCTTACAGTATGTTTTGAGGACGTTAGCCGCCGATTATGAGTCGTTCTTTGCCCTGCGAAAAAATGGACACGCCGATGCTAGACTCCCGCGATTCAAAGGCAAGCAGTATTTCACTACGATGGTTTATAACCAGTCGGGGTTCAAGTTAGAACACGGAAAAGTCTCCTTTTCCCATAACTACAATGATCTACCTTTGGAGTTTGCCATCCCTGCAAAATTCTTTTTTGATGATAAGAAGGTAAAACAAGTCGCCATTTCTGAGCAGAACAAGCGGTATTTTGTGACTATCACGTACGAGATGGAAGAACCGCTCTTTATGGATAACGGACGGTATCAGGCCATTGATCTGGGAATTACCCATATCATTACGGCTGTCAATTCTCAGGGGAAATTCTTGGTGGTGAACAACCAGCGTCCCGATAAATACTGGAATCAAAAAATCGCAAAGATACAAGCACGGCGGGATAGGTGCAAGAAATTCAGCAACAAGTGGAAGTTCTTCAACCGTATCAAACGCAAGTACGAGCGGAAACGTGATGATCAACTAAAGGATTTCCAGCACAAACTCAGCACGAAGGTAGTGAACAACACCAAGGCGAATACGCTTATCGTGGGTGAACTGCAGGTCAAAGCCATGGCACAGTCAACGAAGGTGCCAAATTTTATGAGATCGGGGTTAAACCGCGCTACACAGAGCACGGGTACGCTGGGGCGGTTCGTACAGTTTCTAACCTACAAATCGAAACGAGTAGGTAAAAGACTAATAGAATTTGACGAACGCAATACCTCCAGAGAGTGTTATGTGTGTGGTAAACTCCATTATATGCCGTTGTGGGAACGAGTTATGAACTGTGAGTGTGGTAACGTGATTGCCAGAGACAAAAATAGTTGTGTGGTGCTTATGAAACGTTTCCTATCACAGAATGCCAAGTGGACGGGCTATCAAGTGTTTCTTGATAATCTGCGACACACAGCCAAAGGTAAAACGAAAGTACCCAGTCCTATTCGTGGATATGGTTCGGAGGACTCGCAGGAAGCTCCATCCGTCAGGGTGGGGTAGTTCACTTAGTTCAGACATATTGTTGTCAAGCATAGTGAGAGGAGTAACATAATCATGTTTACAAATGAGTCACCAGAAGCTTATCTTGAAAAACGTGAAGAATATCTCAATCAAGGAGAGTATGAAAAAGCTATAAAAGAATATGAAAATGTTTTAAATGCTGATCCAAACTTTTTTATGCGTGGAACGACATTATGAGTTGTTTTGACAGGAGCAATGACCGCGATGGGGGTTCCAATTCCTAGCATCTAACGAACAACTCATCGATCTCTTTTACGCACTGTTTTCATTGAAATTGAAACCATTGGTGAAAAATCTTGTTTGATATGATTGTAAAAAATGGTAGAATCATTAATGGAACTGGTAATCCTTGGTTTAAGGGCGATATCGCCATTGAGAATGGAAAGATTGTAAAAATTGGTAAAGTCTCGACATCTAACTCTAGACGAAAAATTGACGCTGAAAAACTTATTGTTGCACCGGGTTTTATCGACATTCACTCACACTCAGATATTGTGTGGTTAGAACGCCCAACTGCTGACGAAAAAGTACTTCAAGGTGTCACTACTGAGTTGATTGGGCAATGTGGCTTTTCTGTGGCACCTATTAAGGAAGAATGCAAGGAAGAGTACAAACAATTAGTTATGGGGGTTTTAGGAAATACAGGCGTAGAATGGAATTGGAATACATTAGCTGAATATTTAGCAGTATTTGAAATTCAAGGCGTAGCTGTGAACATTGCAAGTTCAGTTGGACATGGAGTCATCCGATTTTGCACTATGGGTATGGAAAATAGACCTCCAACAACCATAGAAATAGAAGAAATGAAACAAAGTGTTGCTAAATGCTTTGATGATGGCGCATTTTCGTTTTCAACAGGTTTAATTTACCCTCCTCTTACTTTTGCTTCAACAGAAGAAATTATTGAACTCTGCAAAGTTGCAAATAGTTATGATGGCTTTTTGAGCATCCATATGCGAAATGAAAGCGATAAAGTGATAGAATCAATCCATGAAGTTGTTAAAATTGGAAAAGAAACCGGAATTCCAATAGAAATATCGCATTTTAAAGCAGCGGGGAAACAAAACTGGGGAAAAGTTACTCAAACTCTCAAACTGGTGGAAGATGCCAGAGCAATAGACATCGATATAACGGTGGATCAATACCCATATACTGCGGGAAGCACAACATTAACCGCTATTCTTCCTCCTTGGGTTCACGTAGGTGGCAAAGAGAAATTAATTCAAAGATTAAAAGATCAAGAAACTAGAGAGCAGATAAAAAAAGAAATAAAAGAAGGAAACGATTGGGATAACTATGCTAAGGCATCTGGATGGGATGGAATACTAATAACTTCAGTAAAGACTGACCAGAATAAGGATTTGGAAGGAAAAACGCTCTCAGAAATTGCTGAAATGAAGGGAACAAATGATCCTGCAGAGACAGCTTTTAATTTATTAATCGAAGAGGACGCTGCAGTATCTATGGTGCTCTTTTTTATGGACGAAGACGATGTAAAAACTGTTATGAAACACCAGGTACAAATGGTTGGAACAGATAGCATTATTATTGGAAAATATCATCCCAGGGCTATTGCCTCATACCCTAGAATTTTAAGACAGTATGTTCGCGAAAACGCTGTTTTAACACTCCCTGAAGCGATCAGGAAGATGACCTCTTTACCAGCACAAAAAATTGGATTGCAAGATCGTGGACTTATTCTGCCAGGACTCGCTGCAGATATAACAATCTTTGATGCCACAGAGATTAACGATACTGCAACTTATAATAATCCCCTTCAGTTTCCAAAAGGTATAAAGTTCGTGATTGTTAATGGAGAACTTGTTGTTGAAGAGGGAAAACATACGGGAGCGCTTTCTGGGAAAGTTCTCAGAAAGACCGACTATCTTTAAACTAAAGCATTTTTTAAAATTGAAGTAAATTAATTCTATTTGCTATTTTTCCATAAGATTCCCCACGGTTTGATTCTCAAACTCGAAGTTATTATTTAGAGAGGAGTTCGTTTAGAAAATGAAATTACAGCTTATAATCTAAATCTACTAAAAAAGGGTGAAGATAGATGGAAAAGGAATTTGTGACATTTAGAGGATAGAAACACTATGTCGTGTGTGAGTTTCTCGTTTTAGAAAAATTGTGAATAATTATTAATAATTATTAATAATTGTGAATAATTGTGGACGAGATCAAGATAATTGTGAAATCTATTTTTGCCGGCGTTGTTTTATTTAGAAACACGTTTCATTTATAAACAAAATCGCAAGATTCAGGGCAAAATCACTATTAGTTCTTAATCTAACAATTAATATAAGAATTTATTAGCTAAATTAAAATAGTATATGGAGGAAAACCATTGGAAGAAGAAGGAATAACTGGAAAGCCATTGGTGATTGATAACGGGACTGGTCTGTCCAAAAACGGCTATGCCGGTGAAGATCAGCCCAGGAGTGTCTTCCCAACGCTTATTGGCTACCCAAAATATAAATCCATTATGACCGATGTAGAACATTACGTACGTGAGTACTATATCGGCGAAGAAGCTTTGAACTTAAGAGGTGTACTGAAGCTCATCTACCCTGTAGAGCATGGAGTGATTAGCGACTGGGATGCCATGGAAAAAATCTGGCACTACACCTTCTATAACGACCTGCGCGTTAACCCTAACGAACATCCCGTATTGCTGACCGAAGCCCCTCTCAATCCGAAAGTCAACAGGGAGAAAATGACCGAAGTCATGTTCGAGACCTTTAATGTACCCGCCATGTATGTCAGCATGCAGGCAGTATTGAGTCTGTATGCCAGCGGAAGAACCACCGGTATCGTAGTCGACAGCGGTGACGGAGTAACGCACATCGTGCCCATCTATGAAGGGTTTGCCATCACTCATGCCATCTCTCGTGTCGATTTAGCCGGTCGTGACCTCACCGAGTATCTACGACGACTGCTCCGACAGCGAGGCTATTCACTGACCTCATCTGCCGAACGTGAGATTGTTCGTGACATCAAGGAAAAACTGTGCTACGTGGCCCTCGACCCAGAAAAGGAAATGAAATTAGCGGAGAAAGTCTCCGGTATGGAAAAGACCTACACCTTACCAGATGGCCAGGCCTTAGTGGTCGGTCCTGAACGTTTCTTGGCTCCCGAAGTATTCTTCAACCCAGGTGTGATCGGCTTAGAAGCTTCACCAATTGACGAAGCCATCTACCAAGC
>NZ_JAHPYX010000107.1:0-9493 GCF_019058535.1 Candidatus Borrarchaeum sp. | reverse complement strand
CTCATACAAACCACGATAGCGCTCTTCTGACTTTTTGAGTTCCGCTTCCAATTCTTTGATTTTACTGATATCAGTCAGGACACCTTGAACAACGCGCGTTCCTTCCATTTCAATTGTAGTTACATTAAGTAAACAGGGAATTATTTTGCCATTTTTTGTTAGAATAGAAAATTCGTAAGACTCTGGTACCTGTTTTCCTTCAAGTCGTTTTAGATATCGATCTTTAACAAATTGCCTATGTTCGGGAATGATGTGTGGCATCGACTCTAAATCTATATTACGTATTTCCTGCTCTGAATATCCCCAAGTATTCAAAAGCGCTTGGTTAAAAAATGCGAACTTGCCATCTTTGATTAAAAAAACCATGTTTGGATCTTTCTCTACAAGCGTTCGATATTTCTCTTCCGACTCAATTAATTGCTGTTCCAGTTTTTTTCGTTCCGTGATATCACGGATGATACCTTGATAGCCTATAATATCCCCGTTCTCATCCCGTTTTAGAGAAGAAGTAAGTAAGCAGTCGATTTCTGTTCCATCTTTTTTGCGGAATTTAACTTCATAGTCTCTGACGGATCCTTTTCGAGTTATCTCCTTTAGAAACTTAGCGCGGTCTTCAGGGTTGGCATAAACATCGGTGACTAACATCCTTAGCATCTCTTCTCGGGAATATCCAAAGAGTTCTAGCATAGCTTTGTTAGCATCAACGATATTGTCCTTTCGAATAATATAGACTGCATCTCTTGAATCCTGGAAGAGGGATCGATATTTTTCTTCACTTTCTCTTAGCGCATCTTCCGCCTGTTTTCGCTCAGTGATATCTTCCATATAGCCATCGATTCTTACAAGTTGATTTCGTTCATCAAGGGCAGGAATTGCCCTATCTCTTACCCACTTGATGATATTATCTTTGGTTATTATACGATATTCTACATCAAGCTGTTCTTTCTTCAGGCGATGTGTTTCGATTGCTTCCCATACATATCCAATGTCATCCGGATGAACAACTCGCTCCCACAGAGTCCAATCCGCCAGGAATTGCTCACCGGTATAACCGGTTAGTTCCTCAACCCTTCCCGAAATAAAAAGGCTCGTAGAATGCTCGTCTGGCAGTGCTGAATACACAACAACAGGAATATTCTCACTTATCAGTTTAAATTTCCCCTCACTTTCAAGCAATGCCTCTTCCGCCTGCTTGCGCTCTGAGATATCAGTTAAGATCCCATCAAATCTTATGATCTGATCTTCGTCATCTCTGATGGGTACACCATGATCATTGAGATGATATGTTTGTCCTGTCTCTTTGTGAACCATTCGATATTCGAAAATATACTCTTTCTTATTTCTATAGGCGTTAATGAACCCCTCGACGGCTTGTTGTCTATCCTCTGGGTGAATACATTCGGCCCATAGATTCTCGTTTTCATAAAAATCAGCAGGAGTGTACCCTGTCCAGTCTGTGATCCGTTCTGAAACAAAAGTCGTCGTGCTAGTTGCATCAGCTAATGCAGAATAGATGACATCAGGAACATTCTTGATCAGGTTCTCATATTTTTCTTTCATCTTTTTTATGTTTTCCTCCGCGTTCTTACGCTCAGTAATATCGCGGATAACAGTAACGATTTTTGTAACTCTTCCTTCCTCAAAGATCGGTATTTTTCGTGTTTCAGTAATGAATTTTTTGCCTCTAATTGTGGTCCTTTCCTCAGTAACAAGAGTTTTTCCAGTGTTGAACACCTGAGTATATTCTTCAAAGATTTTGTCTGATAAAAATGGATACATGTCTGAAATTTTTTTACCTATTACGTCAGTTTCAAATCCCAGTTCGATATTAAGTTGTTTAAAAGCCGTATTGAATAAAAGAAATTGTAGTTCAGTATCGATAATATGGATAATTTCACCAATCGAATCGAGTGTTGAGCGATATTGTGATTCAGACTTCAGCAAAGCTTCGTCTATTCGATCTCGCAGTGTTTCTGATACTTCCAATTCAGTAATTCGATGACGTGCTTCTGCCAGTTCACTTATGATTTGATCTTTTGTCTTGTCGTCATCTTTCATATTGAGAGGCTTCCTAGAAGTTAATAACAAGAGAAAACATCAGTTGGAAAAGATTAAATTATAATAACATTTCTTTGTCGATAAATTCCTAAATGTCTTATCTGCACAGAGGTATAAATTTTTGTCGTTAACTTGTATCTATACTGTGCTCTATGAATATATTATGCAATAAGTGAGCCCCTTGTATGAAATTATCAGAAGAAGTAAAAATAAATCCTAAGTAGCGCGGTTTTTTTCCTCTAATTCATCATTGTTACTTTCAATTGCTTCTACAAAACATTCTAAAATCAGCAAAGTAAAAAAATGAGGTCATTACTAATTTCATGTAATTCCTCTTCTAGCTTGAATCTAGTTTTTCTTGTTTTGAGGTGAAACAGAAAATGGAATGGACAAAACCTGAAATCAAAGTCGAGCCCCCTGGTCCCAAATCTCAAGCGTTTATTAAACGGGATAGCGAGATAATGTCAAAATCACTTAGCAGAGCTAGCGAACTTGTTGGTAAAGCCGCACATGGTGTTTTCGTCCAAGATCTCGATGACAACGTCTTTCTTGATTTTGGTGCTGGCATTGCAGTCGCGGGTGTTGGTCATACTCACAAGAAAGTTGTAGATGCGATTAAGAGACAAGCTGAACAATTAATCTTTGCTAACAGTTTGGATTATTACACCGTTCCACAAGTTGATTATGCTGAGCGTCTTGTGAATATAGCACCCGGGAATTTTAAGAAACGTGTATTCTTCACTAATTCTGGAAGCGAAAGCGTAGATGGTGCAATTAAGTGTGCAAAATATTATAACAGGAAAATGGGACGGGGCGGATATTACGGATTTGGATTCCTAGGTGGATTCCATGGACGGACAATGGGGGCGGTAAGCTTTACCACAACTGGCAAGGGTGCTCGAAAATCATTCTGGCCAATGTATGCTGGAAATGTGATTGTGCCATATGCAGACTGTTATCATTGTTATTTTGGGCAGCGCTATCCAGAATGCGGTCTTTTCTGTCTTGATTACATTACTGATGTCCTTTTCGAAAAGGCTTATGATGCTGATGATGTAGCCTTCTTTCTCCTTGAACCAGTGCAAGGGGCAGGCGGCTATATAGTTCCTCCAACCGAATGGCTCCAGAAACTACAGAAATTTGCCAATGAACAAGGTATTTCCTTTATGGTTGATGAGGTTCAATCTGGATTTGCACGAACAGGCGAATGGTTTGCATGCCAACACTTCAATATCGAACCAGATGTGATGATGGTTAGCAAAGCTATGGCGGCTGGATTACCTTGCGGTGCATTCATCAGTCGTGCTGAGATGCAAGATTGGTGGAGTGGTGCGCATGAGGGGACGCTAAACGGTTCTCCAGTAATATTAGCGGCTGCAAGTGCAGTTTTGGACATCATGGAAGAAGAAGACTTACGTGCAAATGCTAAGAAGCAAGGTGCTTATCTTAAGAAGCGCTGGAAAGAGTTCCAAGAGAAACATCCCGAAGTGGGCGACGTTCGGGGCGTGGGTCTCATGGTCGGCGTGGAATTTGTCAAAGATCCTGAGACTAGAGAACCAGATGCCAAACTTCGCAATAATCTTATTAAGCAAGCCTTTAAGAAAGGTTTGTTACTTCTTGGTGCTGGAAAGAATTCTCTAAGATTATGTCCTCCGTTGATTATCCAGGAAGAGCATGTGGACACAGCAATGGAAATCGTGGAGTCAGTTTGGAAGAAAATTAAATAATTTTAACTCTAAAAGTAAGAAAGGACTATGTTGACTAATATTTATATCATTATAATTGTCTAATACTATTTGGTGAATGATTCTATGAATGCTTTACTAAGAACCTTCTTTGAAAAAGAGCGTTACGTTGAACTTGCTTATTTGTACGGTTCAACAGTTGAAAAAAAAGAAGGAAAGTTAAGTGATATCGATATCGGCGTGTATTTAAACGACAAACTCGATAAAGGTGAACGTTTTAATCTACGTCTGAAATTGCTAAGCGAGATATCTTTACTCTTAAAGTCCGATAAAATTGACCTTGTTATTATGAATGATACTCAAATAGTATTAAATTTTGAAATTATCAAAGCGAATTCTCCTATTTTTATAAGAAATAGAGAAAAGAAAATTGAATTGGAACATAAAATTATGTCAAAATACCTTGATAGGAGGTATTATGATCTGAGGGCTACAGAGATCTTTCTGTCTAAAGTAAGGAAGAAAGGTCTAGCTTTTTGAGGATTGATTTTATGTATATCAAAGAAAAGATCGCTAGAAAACTGCAGTATATGAAAAAGAACGTTGATTTTCTGCGGACCTACCAAAATTTGTCTGTTCGTGAATTGGAAGAAAATCATCTTATAAAAAGCGCTATTGAGCGAAATTTCCATCTTGCAATAGAATCAGCACTTGATATTGGTGAAATATTGATCTCTGAAGAAAACTTCGAAAAACCTGAGGACTATAAGAGCGTATTTTTAATCTTAGGAAAAAATAATGTGATTCCAAAGGATTTTGCAGAGAATTTTGCTCCAATCGCGGGATTTCGGAACGTCCTCGTCCATTTATATGAAGATGTTGATTTAAAGATACTTCAAAGATACTTAAGTGAAAAACTTGTAGATTTGGATATTTTTGCCAAACATATTGCCAAGTACTTAGAAAATAAGGAATATTAGTAGAAGCAAAATTCGGTCACATAAATCATTTTGCGAATCGACCATCATCTTTTGATGTTTCATGCTTATGTACATTTTTATCAAGCCATCCTATCCTCTCTACTTCTCTTATATCAAAACTTGGGACATACGGCTTAATATCTAAAAGGGGCGTTCCATCGACAATATCTACGTCTTGAATATGGATAATGTTTTTCTCAATTCTGATAAGACGTACAATTGAAAGACCAATTGAATTCGGTCTTCTTGGAGCTCGTGTTGCAAAGACGCCATGTAACTTATCATCCAGAAAAGGCTTTACTTTCAAGGAAAATCCTGTGGCTAAATGACAATAATATAATAAAATAATATAAGAGAATCCGTCGATATCTAGCAACCCGTCAGCGTACTCTGGGAACACTTCAACTTTTCCATTGATGCCCTTAGCTGCCGTGGGTTGTATAGGTGTTCCTTTAGGCTCTTTAAAAGGTGAATAGATAATTCCAATTGGTCTATACTTAATTTCATTCATTTTTTTTATCCCTACAAACGATTTTTGTAGATTATTTCTCCATAATTGCTTAAAATGGGGCTTTAAAACGAGTTATTTATCTATTCACATTATAATCTTTATATAGTAATATTTAATATCTCTCAAAGATATATCTCATGTAGATGCTAAAATAATTTAGTAAAGACGATAAAAATGAGTAATACTGATTTCGATGGGATCGTTTATGACTTTTCAAGATTCTATATTCTTACAATTCTTTATGAAGGTCCAGCTCACGGTTACAGCATTATTGACAAATTCAAAAAAAGACTAAAAAAAGATATTAGCCCAAGCCTTGTTTATCCCTTCTTGCAGCTTCTAGAGGAAAAAGGTCATCTAAAATCCACCTTAAAACCAGTAGGAAAAAAAGAAAGGAAGGTATACGAACTTACGGAGAGAGGAAAAGAGCTTGTAACAAGATTATTCAAAAGATTTTCCAGTATTGTATCTACTGCTATAGAACCAAGTTTGGATGTCTGTGCACATTGCGGATGTAAAGTGTACGAAGGAGCACATATAGAAACAATAAAAGGTAAAAAACTCACATTTTGTTGCAAACATTGTGCAGCGACGTACAAAACTGAATAAATAATACCTTTAGTATCGCGGTATCATTCCTTTCATCATTTTAGTTAAATTTAACCGATTTTTTTAAAAATTAAAATGTATTCATGGACTTTGTTAACTCTGAAAACATAAGGGTAGCCGAGAGGTCTCAAATTGCTGTATTCTCGCTTCCGATCCCAAATTATGACGTCTTCAAATTCAAATCCAATTTCCATCATCATTCTTGCTGTGTCTATATGAAGTGGATAGAATTTATTCTTCTTTCGAAGATCCATCACAATTATAATACACCATTTTTCCGGCTTTAACACTTTATATACTTCTTGAAAAACTTCTTTAAGTGCGTTAATAAACACATAATAATCCGTTATGTTCCCAAGGTCAGTTTCTAAGTCAGTATAGGGGCGAATAATTTTCCGATCTGCCGTTCTTTTCTGTCGATGTATATCCCAATAAGGCGGCGATGTAATAACTAGATCTACTGAGTTAGTTTCTAAATAGTTTCGAAGGTTTCGTGCATCATCTTGGCATATCTTTGGTTCTTCTTCATTATTAGAAGAAAAAAGGTGTTGCTGTGCCAATCTTTCTTTAGCTAATTTAACAAATTCTTCAGAAATCTCAAATCCAATACTTTTTCTACCAAGGTTTCTCGCAGCAAGTACTGTACTGCCACTACCCATGAATGTATCCAATACTACATTACCCTTTTTTGTATAGAGATTGATGAGCCTTTTTACGAGTTCAGCAGGGAACATAGCAGGGTGCCTTAGTTTCATTTCTTGAGGAGATTTTACTGTATCCCACACACTAATAGAATAGCGTGTCCATGTTTTACCATCAAGATCGTTCAATCTTTTTGAATCTCTAACGTCCTTTTTAGTAAGTTTGTCATCATTCTCAAGATTTACAGAATGTTCTCCCACTAAGATCGCCTCTCATTGACTGCTTTAATTTGTTCACTACCCATTGTTATGTGAAAAACAAGGATAATTCTTTCAATAATTAATTTCTAAGTCTTCCTCTCTTAGATATAATAATAGAATTCCAATTATAGAAACTAATGATAAATTTGAAATGAATCTGTTTGTATTGGTAGAGGGAAATGACAATTAGTGCGGAAACAGATCTAGCAGATATTCTAAATGCAACAATGACAGAGTTAGAATTGTTTACAAAACAAATTCCTTTGAAAACTCTTGAAAGGGAACTTGGTATATTTTCTGCAAAAAATTTTGATACAAAACTCTCAACAAAATCACAAGAAGAAGAATTAAAAGTAGCGCCCTACAAAGTGGCAGCATTCATTGTGATCTCTCAATTGGTTTTTTATATTATCCTTCAGAAAGAAGTTCCAGCATTTAAATTGCCTATGATAGGGAAAATTACCTGTCCTTCAATCTTAACTGATTTCTTTCAGAGAGTTATGGATGAAATCGGCTTCAGAATTGTCTTTAAGATCGATGTAGCATCAAAATTACCGAAAGATAGCAAGAACATTTTAAGTGATTTTATTCACACAATTTCTAATTTGCCACTAGAGAAAGTTATCAAAAGGGATTTTTTGGGACAGCTTTTTCAGCGTCTTTTACCTTTAACCTTAAGAAGACGATTAGCAGCCTTTTATACGCTCCCAAAGCCAGCGAAATTATTAGCATATCTTGCAATTGATAATAAAGATCAAATCGTAGGTGATATTGCGTGCGGTTCAGGAACTCTCCTAATTCAGTCATATAACCGCTTAAAAAATCTTGGAAACAACTCTCATAGAAAACGTTTGCAGCAAATATGGGGGTCAGATATTTCTGCTTTTGCATGCGAACTAGCAGCAGTCAATTTAGCAATACAATCCCCGTTCGAATTCACTGATAAATGTAATATCATTCATGAAGATGCGTTTAAACTTAAACCTAGAAAATTTATTTCTTTTTCTGATCGCGAAACAAGTTCTTGGGAAGAGTCTCTGATGACAGGTGGCTCTCCCAATGAAAAAGAATCTGATAAACCAGTTGAAATTCCATATTTCGATGTGTTAATCTCAAACCCTCCGTTCACCAGAGGAAATAGAATCACTCGCAAATATCGAGAATTTCTTTATGGTATTATGCCGACTCAAATAGAGTTAGATAAAATAGGTATACATGCTTGCTTTCTTCTATATGCAACGAAATTGTTGAAGGAAAACGGAGCTCTTGCTTTCATTTTACCAAATTCTGTAACGTTCGCTCATGCGATGGAAAACGTAATTAAAGAATTTCAAAAAGACTTTAGTGTCAAATATCTTATTCGCTCTGAAGTAGATTCAGCCTTTAGTGATAGTGAACTTCAAGAGGTTATGCTAATTGCACAAAAGAATTATGAAGGAAACGCGAAAGTTGTAACCTTTAAGAAATCGCTATTGAAATTGTCTGATAATGAATTAAATGAACTAATTTCACTTATTAAGAAGAAAATCACCATAAGTAATGATAAAATAACTTTAAGAACAATCCCGTATTCTCAAATGAAGAATACAATCGTTTGGAAAGATCTATTTTCATCTTCAGCAATCTTCGCCCTGATTTCACATAATTTTGTATCATTATGTAATTATGCATCATCATTTCAGTATCACGATCCAAGGCCAAAAGAATGCTTTAGAATCCCAAATAAAAGCTGGAAAATTAAAGAAGACACTGAGAATCATGTTTTGATTCAAAATGTTGAAAATGATAGAACACTCGCGATTGATAAATCATTTTTATCAAAAACAGTTCATGTGCTAAGAGAAGCGATGGATCTAGATCTTTCACCTATGTTTAATGAGACTGATCTAAAATCTTATTTCTTTCTAGGTCACAAAACTAATAGAACAGATGGGGCAAAGGAATACTGGGACTTTAATCGGAAGAACTGGACAACTTATGAGAATCTGGCTAGTGCTGGAAAACTACCCAAGAATCCTTTAGGTCGCTGGAGTGTTCAAATAAATGGATTTAAGAAAAAAAGAACGCAGTTGATGATAGTCCGGAAAATAAATCTGAAGAATAACCGAAGCATAGTATTCTTGTGTAATAAACCAATTCTAGTGAGTAGCGGTTTCTATGGAATTCGAATAAAGAATCCCGATTTAGCAGAGTTCTTATTTGCGTACTTGTCATCTTCAATCTTTTTATTAGATTTCCTCTGTTCAAGGAGAATAGAGTCAGGTAGTGTTGGACAATTATTACCAAAAGATTTAGAGTCTCGTTTAGTCCCTAAATTTGAACGAATAGAACGCAAGAACAAGGATAAAATTCTCAGTTATTCTAAAGGATGGAATTCCATACCTCTATCAAAACGGAGCAACTACTTGGAAATGATTCTTATGGCAAAAGGTGATAAGAAGCATCCTCTAAGAAAACTAGATGAAGCATGGTTACACGCGCTAGATGTCTCTTGGAAGGGCAAATCTAAAGAAGCACTAATCTGCGAAATCTATAATGATATTATGCTACTGCTTGAGCCCTTTACACAAAATTAAAAAAAGACGAAAAAGTGATAGACGTGAAGATTAACTGATGATTAGACCAGATACTGTTAAGACAAGAATTTTGCCAATTGATACCATTCGTGTGCTGGGGGATAGAAAGTATGAAAAGGTCAAAAAAATTACATATAAAGAAGGAGGCCTCAGAATAGAAATTGGATTCCTT
>NZ_JAHPYX010000106.1:0-6692 GCF_019058535.1 Candidatus Borrarchaeum sp. | reverse complement strand
CCTTTATACCCCTCTAAATAAGCAGCTTCAGCCAAAATTTGTGCTGCTGTGACTGCACCTTGTCCTCCACGTCCATGCCAGCGAATCTCAATAAGTTTGCCCAATCATAATCCCCCTACAAGAAATATATGCGACTACCTCTTTAATTTAAACTTCTACCTTTGATATAATATCATTGGTTATTATCCTCTAAAGGTAACTGAAAATTTTTTGCAACAATAATCCCAATAATGAAAAGAGATGTTCCAATAAGTACAATGATTTCGCCTATCAATCGGATTCCAAAATAATATGTTAGCATTCCAAGAAAAAGTACAAATATAGCTAAAACCACTAAAATAAATCTCACAGTAGAGACCCCTAGAGGTTTGCAGGCATGTTCACACAAAACAGGACATATGTCCTTTATCTTGTCTTTGTATCCTTATTCATTCTTGTGTTTTATTATATTTCCGATTATTTCTACCTAAAAGTTCTAACCGCATTTCATTCCTCTTTACTCCTGGAACATTTGTTTTTAATACCTAATCATTCTCAAGTTGTCGGGAATAAAGTCTTTATTAACGACTTTGAGATCATTAGAGAGTGTACAGGTATCCAAGCAATCGTTGTGTTTGTGGGCCTTGTCTTATTTGTTCCTAGAGGACCTTGGAAGAAAAAAAACCTATCCCTGGCGCTTATAATAGGTTTTGTTTATGCTTCGAATGTTTTTAGAATTGCATTTGAAATATGGCTAATCGAAAGCGGTCTTCTTTCTTACGCGCTTACACATTATCCTTTAAGTCTAGTTCTTGGAGTTATCGGTATATTCATTCTGGTTATTGTAACCGAACAAATATATCCACAATTTTCTGAATTCATTATAGATCTTGTAAAAGCCATGTATACACATATTAATAACATCTGGATTTCGAATCTTAAAGCAAAGAAATCAAGAGATATGGAGGTAGGAAATGATTGACTTAGTAAACGTCAGGCTGGTTGACCTTTCAAAGAAATTACAGCCTGGAATTAAACATTTTGATGGAACATACATGCATGGAACTGAATTACGGCGTCTTGAACTAAGAGAGTTCATTTTCGCTGGGGATAATACATATATGTACTGGGTCGAGACGGAAACTCATATTGGCACTCACGTCGAAGGTCCCTCACATTATCTTAAAGGAGAAAAAGATATTGCATCTTTACCTTTAGAAAACTTCATCGGTGAGGCCCTAGTAATCGCTCTAACTCATAAGAAACCAAATGAGTCTATTTGCCCTAATGACTTAGAAGGAGTCAATCAGGGAGATATAGTTCTCCTATTTGCTTCTAAGAATTACAAGATGGAAGAGCGCCCTTACATAGCCCCTGATGCTGCTGAATACTTTTACGAAAAAAGAATAAAAATGCTGGGCATTGATGACTCTATTTCTATTGAGGCACCTGGTTCCATGGCAACACATGACTTCTTGCTTAGAAATGATATTCCAATAATCGAAGGATTAGATAACCTTCAAGCGTTAACAAAGCAAAGGTTTTTCTTCATAGGCTTTCCTCTCAGAATAGCAGGGTTAGATTCCTCGTGGATACGAGCCGTTGCTTTAGAAGAAGCCGACTAGGCTTTTCAAAAAAAAAAGAGATTGAGGAACGTATTGATTTATTTGAGTTATCTTTTTTTATTTCGACGTATGAAAAATACTGCGATAAGTCCTAAGACCAAGCCGATGAGGATTCCCTCAATAGGATAACCGGGTATTCCTCTTGGCGGAGACGTTGTTGGTTCTTCCGTTGCGGGCGACGTCGTTTCTGCGGGTTTTTCCGAAAATGTAACTTGGCCAATATCTTCTACTCTATAGCCGTCATATGTCGCGCCGACAATGTAGGTTCTATAAACCAATTTTACAGCAAGTTGACCACTGGAGGCAGTACCCGAATGAGGTGTAAATCCGAGATAAAAAGTTTCTGTATCACCTACACTGTTAAATTCAGTCTCACTGAGTGAGAATGACAGCCAATCATTATTATCGAGGAGGAGATCGCAAAACGAAAAGCGTATATAGTCATTTTGGGCTTGCTGTGTCATTTCTATTCTTAAAACAAACGTATATGTTTCTTCGTAATACATTGAGTCGTAATAGTCTAACTGGCAAGAAAAGGTATTAGTATAAGGATCACTGAATGACCAAGAAGCACTGTAATTTTGTGCTGAGATAGGTACTGCGACCAATAAGAGGCAAATCACAGCAAGGGGTGGGATAAAAATTTTTAGTTTCATTGATGCATCCACGCTTAATTTGATTTTGAAAATGATGTTAATAAACTTCATGTTAATAAATACATCTGTCTATGAATTTGCTGAGTTATTTGCTTAGAACTTAATCATGATGGAATTGAATGTGTATGAATGTGCACAGTTTGATCGCAGCGTATTGTAAAAAGTCTGAGAAGGTTTCTCAAGTACTTTCAGATATGATAATTCTTTCAGATATACAGAATAAACAGAAATTGAGTGATCCTAAAAAGTTTACGGTTGTTGATCATAACTATGGTATTGGAGCAGTTAACCTTGGGCAAAATACTGAAAACAGAATAAGTCAACCTTTCATAGATGAGAAGAATGAATTAGCTGTTGTTCTTGATGGTGAAATTTATAATCGAGAATTTTTTGAGGAATATCTCGCTGAATATTCTATAGAAACAGATCCTGATGCCAAATTGGTAGCCCACCTTTTTACGAAACTGCTTTCTTCATTTGATTTAACTTCAGCAGTTAGAAAGATGCTTTTACTGCTTGAAGGAGCATATGTATTCATAATCATGTTGCATAAGCATAACAAATTGATCATTACAAGAGATCCAATCGGAGTTAAGCCACTATACTTTGTGAAAACTCCTGACTGCATCCTTTTTTCTTCGCAAAGAAAACCACTCCTTTTTCAAAAATCTGAAAACATCTTCTACGAAGATATTCAAAGTGTCCACCAAGATAGAATCTATATCGTTTCAGGATCGGGAGATGTAGCAGATTTTGCAGGAGAAGGCTTGCAAAAACGTCAGATGTTTGATTTACCTCTCAATAAAATGATCCAAGCGCTTGAGGGATACTTTCGGTTTGCGATTGAGCGAAGATTGCCAGATTATAATGAGAAATTTGGTGTACTATTTTCAGGTGGACTCGACAGTTCCATTCTGGCAAGGTATGTTTCGGACTATGACGTGGACTTTAATCTCTACTCATCAGGTTTTCAAAATTCTTCCGATCTGGAGCACGCTATGGAATCTTTTAGCACATATGATGCTACTCTTAAAATAAATGAGTTAATTCTTGAAGATGTCGAAGTAGAAATCCCGAGAATTCTTTTTTACATCGAACAACCAGAAATCATGCAGATAAACATCGCAATCCCCGTCCATTTCTCAACCTTACTTGCAAAAAAGGATGGGATTCAACTTTTTTTTTCAGGGCAAGGACTAGATGAACTTTTTGGCGGTTATTCTCGGCATGTAGACACAGTTAAATCGGAGGGCCATGAAGCATTATACGAGCAGTTATGGGAAGAATTTAAGACGTTTCCTCCTATTACTCTTGAACGTGATGACACTTTAAGCAAATCACATAGAACTTTATCCAGATTGCCTTTTCTAGATCAAAGGATAGTAGAGTATTCGATGAGAATTCCAGCATCCTTCAAAGTGTATGACACAAGTAGAAACACTTTCATAAGAAAATGGATACTACGGCGAGTTGCTGAAAAACTTAATCTCCCAAAAAAAGTTATTAAGCGTAAGAAAATTGCTATGCAATTCGGATCGGGTACTGCTACTGCTTTGGGCAAAATAGCAAGAATGAATGGATTTGATAAGTCTCTTGCGAAGAAGTGTGGATATCTCAATAACCAGAAAATGTATCTTGATGCAATTGCGTGTCTATTGGGATTTCCCTTCAAAAATGTAAAACGAAAAAAACTGCTAGAATGTGTGCCTAAAATCTGGGAAGAGAAAATGAGTCAATATCTTTCTTTTAGGAGTCCTCAATATTTATAGTTTGGACCTTTCTCAAAAATACAAAGATTTACAAAAGCTAACTAATTTGATTTTGAATAGTCATTTACATTTGTAAATGTGAGAATGGGATTTTGATTTAACACAATTAAAGCATCAATTAAATCTGTTTAATCAAAGCAGATTCTATAAGATCTATCTCCAAAAGATGTTCATCTATATAAGCAAAAAATTTACTTTGATTCAAATAATTGCCTCATGAATGTTCCTCTTTGAAATGAAAAACGAAAAAACATTTTAAGATACATATTTGAAACCTGGAAATAAAAAAATGGATGTCAACTTTCCTTCACGCGCTAATAATTCGATCCTAAATTGAACGCAAGAGTCCTAGATGTTGTAAATTACTCAATTAGAGTGACGGCTTTACATTTGTCAATGTTTTTACTTTTGTAAATTGCTATGAAAGTGTCTAATCCTATTTAAATAAGGCCTACTAATTTAGAGCTTTTTGTGCTTTATCAAAAACTTTTTAAATAAGATATTATATTTGTTACTACAAACCAATCTATCTTTTGATAGAAAAAACTTTACGTTTGTAAAGATACTATCTATAGTTGATGAAAAATGGGAACTATTGAAATTTATGAGAGTCGAATATCAAAAGAATCTTGCACTCCTCAAATATCCGAAAAGGTTGATATCGAGGACTATATTCCAGCCAGATGGCGTAAGCATGGGATCTGGTGAAAAGGAAGTCGAAACGTCTAGATATCTTTTTTCCATTGATTTTTGTTTGTTGGGCACATCTTTCAGACAATATAATTTTGTATGCATCTTTCAGACAATATAATTTTGTATGCATCTTTCAGAAATTAGAATAGTATCTAAGCTATTTTCTTATGCAACAGGATATCTACCTAGAGCTAGGTCATTACACAATTCATCTATATTTTGAAAAGAGGATTCTATTAGTTCATTGACCTGTTCTGAAATAGAAGAGAGTTCCTTTCCTTCTTTCATAATTATTTCTGCCGCTGCTAGTTCTGGTTTATCAATTGGTTGCCCAATTTTGCTTAACAACCATATATATGCTTCTTCTATATCATCTTTAAATGTTGTATAGATTTCGTTTGCAATTTTATGGCTTAACAAACTATAAATCTTTCCGACGTGACTCACAGGGTTTTTCCCTGCTGCTGCTTCACTACTAACTGGTCTGTTTAAAGTTATTAATCCATTTGCTCTATTTCCTCGCCCTACTTGGCCGCTGTCCGCGCTTTCTGCACTTGTGCCTAGCGTGCTCAGATATAATCCAGAAATACCTTTTCCTTCTCTATCTAGTGTATTAAAAGATAGATCCAAGGTAGGCGAGTCATCTACAAGTTCGTTTGCTACGAAAGTTTGTATTGTCTCTAATACTTCATTCTTCTTTCGAAAATATGTTGCTTCTGAGTCCATATAAGAGTCCAACATGGGCATAGCTACAATCATATTGAGCGATTGACCATTTCTATGACCCATAACCTTCACGTCTTCCCCAGTTTCTGGAAATTGGTTTTTAAATTGACGTGAATTAAGATATCGTTCTAAGGATAATACAGTCTTTTCAGTATAGGTTAATGGTGCATATCCAACAGCCGCTGATGTGTCATTTGCGACAAGAATCCCTTCATTCTTATGAAAAATGTCCTTAAGTTCTTCTGAGCCCTCTTTCAGTTCTATCTGATACTCCACATGTTTAGTTGGGTCAATACCTCTGATTTTCGCCTTTAACCAGTCTTTTGCTGTTTGTATGGCAATTTCATCAACAGGTATTACTTCATCACCATACCTACTTGTAGCTCGGTCACCAATTATTAACCGCATAGGCTTAATAACATGACCGCCTCCAAATTCGTGCTTTACTTCTCCAGCAGCTAATAATGCTTTATCGATGTTGTGGTGGAGAATTACACCAAATTTTTTCAGATATTCTTGACTAAGCTTCACAGAAATTTGATCCATAATTGCATCACACATGTTATCAGGATGTCCAAGCCCCTTTCGTTCTACAATTTCAACTCTTTGCTGAGGAAGCGGAATATTTTTCAGTTGCTCGATAACAACTGCCTTGTTCATAATCGCCACATCACCTAATTTGTAAATCATTTGAGTATATCTAGCAATTTGGATGTATAATTAACGTGAGCAGGTGCTAAAATAAGTGCTTTTAGTTTTTAGTTTTTTGGTATCGATATTATTTACCTAAAACTATGAATTTCCTAAAATTCATTGTGAGTATTTTCTCAAAAAGACAATTTGAGGTCATTTCCCTTAAAAAACGTTAAAAATTGTACAAGAATTAAATGACCACAAAAATGATAATTCAAGGGGTTTTAAAGGCGTGGGTGACAGGAAAGCATTCTGGCTTTTTTCTTTTAATAAATTTTTACGATTAATTAAGCAAGAAAGCACCACAGCTTCAGCGTGGTGATGAATGGCGGTAGTGGGTGTTCACGTTCATCACGTACATCGAGGGGTCTCCCTACCGTTATATAGGTGATATGTGGGAGGTATCAATAACAATTGGAGGGATCATACGCACACTTGCAGATAAGGTGCATACTCCGATTGCATCACCATCGTTCGCCGTACCTACGGAGCGTAGGGATGTTAAGCCTGTGGAGATATGACCTCCGTAACCCGCCAGGGGATCGAGTCTG
>NZ_JAHPYX010000105.1:0-12522 GCF_019058535.1 Candidatus Borrarchaeum sp. | reverse complement strand
TCTTCAACCGTCTTAACCCATGTGAGTTTGCAGTTAAGCCCTATTCGTTTTGAAGCACGTTTGGTCATGAAAACATGTTCTTCGATAGCACCTTGGAAACCAAGGATGCCAATAGATAACCTATTCATGTTGCCCCACGTTCCTGCATCCAAACTTTCAGGTGCTGGCTTTCCAATCCAACCATGGATTTCTTTTCATCTATCATTTTTTGAGCCTCAGCAACAGTAGATGGATCGTCAAAGAAGGTCGTTGCCAGAACGATTGCTTCCGCTCTGCTTGATGGATCTTCCGATTTGAAAATGCCCGAACCAACGAAAATGCCGTCACATCCTAGATTGATCATTAGCGCGGCATCCGCCGGAGTTGCTATGCCTCCAGCGGCAAAATTCACAACTGGCAGTCTGCCCAATCGCCCAGTCTCAGCTACTAGCTCATAGCAGGCCTTTAGATCCCGAGCCATTCGGATCAGTTCCTGATGGTCTTCAGACTCATAGCTTGCTTTTATTGCTCTTATTTCGTTATTGACGAGTCTAAGATGCTTTACTGCTTCTGCTACGTCACCTGTACCTGGTTCTCCCTTAGTTCTTATCATTGCTGCACCTTCTTCAACCCGTCGCAGCGCTTCTCCGAGGCTTCTGGCGCCATCGACGAAGGGAGTTGTAAAGTCCCACTTCCAGATGTGACGGGTCTCATCAGCAGGTGTCAAAACCTCAGATTCGTCAATCATGTCGATGCCAACAGTTTCTAGAATCTTTGCTTCACCTGAATGCCCAATTCGACATTTAGCCATAACAGGAATGGTTACATGATCTAATATCTCTTCGATCGCCTTAAGACTAGCAGTTCGTGCAATTCCGCCAGTTTTTCGGACATCATATGGAAGCCGATCCAAGACCATAACCGCAACTGCACCAGCATCTTCCGCGATCTGCGCTTGTTCCACATTCGTGACATCCATGATGACACCATGCTTCAACATACAGGCAAAACCACGTTTTACTAAGGTCGTACCACGAATAATTTCAAATTCCTCAAAAGTCTCACATCGTATTCCCAATTGCTCGGAAACTGTGCTAACAAACGAGATCATATTAACCCCGACTAAGAGGACTTGAAGAAGATATATATAAGTTAACCTCTAAATATAGGATAGAACCTATATATAGATTAAAGGAAGGCGCGCCCATGGTCCTAGAAAGCATGCTCAAGTGCACCCGCTGTGGAGAAAACTACAAGCAAGATAGATCCCTTCAACTATGTCAAAAATGCAATGGCATATTGTACGTTAACTACGATTACGATTCAATTAGAAAAAAACTTACTCCACAGGACCTTCAGAAGCGTGGCCTAGGCATCTGGAAATATTCAGAAATCCTCCCCATCACAAGCCGATCAAACATAGTTTCTCTCGGAGAAGGAGGCACTTTTCTCCATAGGTGCGAAAGATTAGGCAAAAAGCTTGGCCTAACCAATCTCTTCATTAAAAATGAAACCACAAATCCTACGGGCTCCTTCATTGATCGAGGCACTGCAGTTGCGGTTTCCAAAGCTAAAGAATTTGGCGTTCGTGCCTTAGGCTGTGGCGTCACGGGCAACCTAGGTGCTTCTCTTGCAGCCTATGCCGCCAAAGCCGCGATGCGCTGTCTCGTTTATCTGTCAGGACCTATTGATCAAGGCAAACTTTATCAAATGATTGCCTTTGGAGCAACCATTAGACCTACCAAGACATCTGAAGAAGCCTTAGAAAAAGCACAAAGCATAGGGTCAAACACAATGACGGTCACACCAGCAGATCCTGTCTTTCTTGAAGGAGAAAAAACAACAGGTTTTGAAATCTGTGAACAGCTCGAATGGAAAGCACCAGATCGAATTATTGTGCCGATGGGCAATGGTGGACATCTCTCTATGATTTGGAAGGGACTTAAAGAGTTTGTCTCTTTGGGAATCCTAGAAGACCTCTCCACGACCATGATCGGTGTACAAGCTGCTGGATGTGCTCCAATAGTGCAGGCCTTTCAGAAGGGGTCAATGGAGGTATCACCATCCGACAAAATCAACACGATAGTCAGAGATATATGCTTTAAAAATCCCTTGATGGGCGATTTAGCAGTCAAAACACTGCAAGAGTCAGAAGGGACTGCCTTGGCGGTTACTGACGAACAAATGCTGGATGCTGCACACCTTCTTGCTAAAACAGAAGGAATCTTCGCGGAACTTGCTGCCTCTTCAACCATCGCCTGTGCCAAACGACTGGTGGAGCTGGGAAAAATTGATCCTAGCGACGTCGTTGTTTGTGTAATTACAGGAATGGGACTCAAGGATCCAATTGCCATGCAAAGATTCGTCAAGCGGGCCAAAAATTTAAAAGGATTAATCCATCCAAGTGCAGAAAGAACCTTCTCAACAAAGATAGGTGAAACAAAACAATTAATACTTGAAATCTTATCACAGAGCGAACAATATGGCTATTTTATCTGGCGAGAACTCACCCAAAAATTTGATATCAAAATCAAAATCCCAACGGTATATCAGCATTTGGCAGATTTGGAAAGACTCGTTCTGATTAGACATACAAGAATAGCAACGATTTTTGGGAAGCCGGAAAGAAAGTATTATACTATCACAGATCGAGGAAAGGCTATGTTAAATGCACTAAAGCAAATGAATGCGTCGATGTAGGAAATATTGGCTTATGTCATTTAATCCTTAAAAACATATTAAAAAATAAAGGGAATGGGATTCGATGCATGATAGGCGTCTTGTCTTAACAGTTAAGGGAAGAATAATTCAATTATTGACCCTAGATAAAGCTGCTTGAGCTGTATGAGTATGTCAGAGCCTCTTTACTAAGATATAACTTCTAAACTCATATTAAGTGATGTGTAGGAATGCGTAAGTACACCCATCGAAATTATGTCAACCCCAGTTTCAGCATATTCATCGAGATTTTCTAGCGTTATTCCTCCTGAAACTTCCAAAATGACATTCTTCCGAAATCCTTTCTTAATTAATAATTCAATAGCTTGCTTTACTTCCGAAACACTCATGTTATCTAGCATGACTATGTCGGCCCCAGCTTCAACGATCTTTACGATATCAGCAGGTGTAGTAATTTCAACCTCTATTTTCTTCGAAAAACTGGTCTTTTGTTTTGCAAGTCTAACAGCCTGTTCAACATCCCCAACCAAAGCAATATGATTGTCCTTAATGAGTATCAGATCATCCAGTCTGAACCGATGCGTATCACCGCCACCAATCTCAACAGCTTTCTTTTCAAAATAACTAAACCCAGGCGTTGTTTTTCTTGTAGAGGCAATTCTAATAGAGTTGTTCAATTTCCTTGCGATGTTAAGTGCCAAAGAAGTTAATGTAGCTATTCCACTCATCCTCATTAAGAAATTTAACAAGGTACGCTCACAGTTTAGAATAGATTGTGCTTGTCCTATAAATGCTAGTAACGTATCTCCCCGGCCAATTTGTTCACCATCTTGTCGAATATAAAGAGGGTGTAAATCAAAGAGTTCTAAGATAACTTTTGCAATTTTGGCACCGGCAAAGATGCCTTCCTCTTTTGTGGATACTTTCGCCTCCACTACCATATTTTCATTAATCAATGAGTTAGTGGTGATATCACCATAACCTAGATCACTTTTCATTATCTCTTTTATGAAATCTCTCGTGAGAACTTCGTCCATCAAATGCATCTCCCTAATAGGCGCATTAAAAATTCGTTAAAAATTGAAAGGCCTTTAAATGTATTAAAGGCAAAAGTAAATTGCCATTATGAAAGTTGGACCATTTTTTTGATTCCACTTCTAGCCCTTTCTGCAATTTCATCAGGAACCATACAAACATAATTCTTCTTTACGAGCACATCTCTTATCTTTTCAAGCGTGATTTTTTTCATATTATGACAGATAGCATCATTGAGAGCTGGAATGAAGGTTTTTCCTGGAATTTCTCGTCTCATTCGTTCGACTAGGCCTATCTCCGTCCCTACGATGATAACATCAGACGATGTCTTTTTACTCCATTCGAGCATTTGTTGCGTGCTTCCTACATGATCTGCTATTTTTTGCACTTCTGGATCGCATTCGGGATGAACAACAAGTTCAGCATTAGGATATTTGGTTTTTAGGGAATGAAGTGTTGTAGGATCAAACATTTTATGGACATAACAGTATCCATGCTCAGGAATAGGAATAAGTTCAAGTCCAGAATCCACTTGACGAGCAACATGCCATCCAAGATTCCAATCTGGACCAAAAACTACCTTATCAGTTCCAAGCCTTCTTACAATCGTATCTGCATTCGAAGAAGTGCACATCACATCAGCTTCAGCCTTAGCTTCAGCGAGTGTATTCACGTACAAGACCACCGGAACTCCTGGATGTTTCCGCTTTGCTTCGATTACTGTGTTCTTCGGGCATTGAGCAGCCATAGGACACCTCGAAGAGGGATCCGGAATTAATACCATCTTATCTGGACTTAAGATAGCTGCTGATTCTACCATAAAATCAACTCCACAAAATACAATAATATCTGCATCTGTTTCACTTTGAGCTTTTCTGCACAAGGCTAAAGAATCCCCTAAGTAATCCGCTACTTCTTGGACTTCTGGCCTTTGATAATTATGCACTAACAGAATTGCATTTTCTTTCTCTTTTAATTTTAGAATCTCTTCTTGAAGTTGTTTCATAAATTCACCTCTATGCGCCAATACAAACATGTGTGGAGATATTTTTCAGAGTTCTAACCGCACTCAAAGCTGCAAGATAACTCGTTTTTGGATTCTCAGGACAAGGAATATTCTCAGATCTCGTTATAGCTTCACCAAAATCGCCTTTGATATGTATTTCATGTATATTTTCTGCAATTGTCGGATCAGCAATGACCTTGACAATAGTTCTATCAGCACCAATGCCAGCTAAACTTAATATCATTGAAACATTGACAGATTTGGGAAAATTCTTGGCAGCATCTCTTGCAGTACCTTCGTAAAGAGTAATAGGTTCACTAAGTTCATTGAGTGAAATTTTGTTATCGAGAACATACTTTGAGGTTTCTAATGTACGAACAGGTTTTCTGGTAATCAAATTAACAGAAGTCAGAGTGCCAATTGCAGCACTTTTAACACCATCAAGACCGAGTATTGCGCCAGAAGGAATATAGATCTTCCTATGATTCATATTAGCTAATTTTTGAATTTTTGAGAATAACAAATCGTCAGAGAAAGCTCCTACACTCAATACCATTAAATCCTTTTTGAAACGAATAACTTCTACAGCATATTCTCTAACAGCCTCTTGTGATGCTGCTTCCACAACAAGAGTGACCTCCGGATCGTGAATAAGTTCAGAAAAAGTATTGTATATTTTAAATGGAGTTTTGAGAATTTTAGCGAAATAATTGGCTTTTTCTTGTATTATATCAAAGACACCTACTATGCGAATACCTTCGCCAGCTGAACCCCTCTCTATAGATTGAGTTATTACTTGTCCAATAGCTCCACATCCAATTATTGCAACATTAAGACTCATTGATGATCTCCCTTACATTCCCGTTAGTGATTAATCGGCTAAAATCGATGCTAAAATTGCAATCAGTTCGTTTGATTCATTTCGCAAACAACCATCTGAAGTAAAGGTGAGGAAATTTACTTAAAGACATGTATATATATTTTATGGATAACTTAAAAATATATATCAAAAGAATAAAATTTAAAAAACTGAATAGTTATACTGTTATTTAAATAAATTAACTGATATAAAATATTGGAGTCAACCAGATGGATCCCAATATCCATAACAAGCGTCAATACAAATCTGCAGGCAAAAGAGATGCTAAGAAAGAAATTCTAGACCTTTTAACTGCTGTAGGAGAAGAGGGCATTTTTCAAGCAGAACTCCCAACAAAACTCACCTTGTCAACTACTTATATCTCTATGCTTCTTAAAGAATTAGAAAAAGAGAGCAGAATTATAAAAAGAAAAGAAATCGGGAAAGTTAACCGAATATGGCTTTTTAATAACGCACCAAAAGAGGAATCTGTAAGAGAGCTAGATAAGAAAACACATCTTTATCCAGTTTACTTAGGATTTGTTCCTGCAGCAGAATATGCAGCCCTATTTTTTGCAGAAAAAACTATTTTTAAGAAATATAACATCAATTTAAAGCTAATTCAGTTTCAAAATGTCGAAGATGCTACCTTAGCTCTGGGTAAAGGCATCTTGGATCTGTGTGTGACGCCAGTTATCACGCAAATCGCGGTAGCGCTACGAACTGGCTCTTTAAAAATCATCGCTGGCGCTGGTCGAGAAGGCAGTGCTATTGTGATAAGAAATGATTTGTTTTGCAAAAGTATTTGCAATGTAGATGATTTGAAAGATAAAAGAATAGGCTCATCTAAACTATCTGCAATGGAAATGAATCTAAGAACGATTTTAGAAAACAATGGACTAGATTCTTATGCAGACTGTAAAATAATCTTTTATAATTCGCCTGACGTCATGTATCATGCTCTTAAAACTGGAAAAATAGATGCGGTCTCTATCTGGGAGCCTTACATCACTAAATTAGAATTAGAAAACCTAGGTAAAGTCTTATTGTGGTACTCCGAATCTTTTCCTGAACTTCCATGTTGCACACTTGCGGCTAATGCTAATTTTCTGGAAGGTAATGCATGGTTGATTGACAAATTCATGAATGGGTATTTTGAAGCCTTCGAACAGATTGCCAAAAAGCGTGATATGGCGATCCAATGCGTTGCAAATAAACTAAAAATAAATGATAGACTGGTTAGGAAGGGTTATGATCATTTCATTTATAGTCCATTTATCTCTGAAAAGGATATTAATGCCGTCGTAAGATGTTATCGTTTACGATTAACTGACGAAAGAGAAATTCGAAAGATTTTAGCTTTCTAGATCTTCTATAACCATCGAAAAACTTATTTCTTTTTAAAAACGATTCTAACTGAGATTTCTCAAGCCAGATTATGGACACTCCGTAATACATAATATATTATTATTACCGTTAGTTCTGCTCTTTTGACAAATTTAAGACACCAAAATGAAATCAGGATGTTATTTGAACATATGTTCTAAATTTCGTACGGAAAAAACTATTGACACTACAACAATTGGTTTTTGATTGGTATAATGGGTTTAGTTATTCCTATTTTCCGTTGTTTTTATATGTGAAATGCGCAAATAGTCATACTAAATTAATCGAATTAATAGGTATTTGACAAAAAATCATCACGAAGTTGAGGAATCAAAAAAAAACAAAGGAAGTTCTTCCTATGCAAAAATTGAAACTCCGAGAAGCAGACAAACTGGAAGTCACGATTTTAGAGGATAATTATACAGATCTTCTCTTGCTTCAGAGCACAGATGTACTCAAACGACCTCGAATTCCACCTCCGAATTCACTTCTAGCCGCACATGGTTTGTCATGTCTCATCAAAGTCTATGCGGATTCGGAGATACATACCGTTTTAATGGACGCAGGCATATCAGAAACTAGTCTCCTCCACAATATGGCCATTTTAGGTATAGATCCAACAAAAATTGAGGCCATAGTTTTAAGTCATGGTCATTTTGACCATTTTGGAGGTCTGGTGGGAGTTCTAAAGAGGACTAAGCAGGAAATACCGCTTGTTCTTCATCCAGAGGCTTTCCTCCAGCGCCGTCTTAATATCCCCCGTAGAGAAAAACCGGTGAACATGCCAACATTAAGCGAACAAACTTTGAAGGAGGCTGGAGCATCACTTAACAAATCGAAGAAACCTTCCACAGTAGCATCAGATCTTATCTTAATATCGGGAGAAGTGGAACGAGTGACGGATTTTGAGAAAGGTTTTCCTTGGGCTGAAGCGAAAATTGAAGATAGCTGGATTGTAGACCCTTTCAATGATGATCAAGGGATAGCAGTTAACATCAAGGATCGTGGACTGGTAGTTATCGGTGGGTGCTCTCACGCTGGAATCATAAATACAGTCAAGTATCTCAAGAAAATTTCTCAGACGGATAGTATTCATGCAGTTTTAGGCGGATTTCATCTTACAGGACCGGCGTTTGAGTCAGTCATTGCGCCAACGATTAAGGAAATGAAGAGTATAGGTCCTGATTTTGTAGTTCCTATGCATTGCACCGGATGGAAAGCTATCAACCAGTTCGCCAAGGAGATGCCTGGCGAATTCTTTCTTAATACTGTGGGAACAACTTATGTGTTTCAATAATTAAGGAGCTCTGTAACTTTCAACCATGAGATATAAGCTTTTTTATAGATTTGTTGGCGAGAAGACCACCCAACAAGTTGGGGGGGATTTTAGCTTTGAAACAGCCTTATCTCTTCATTTCTAGAAAAGCTATAATGAATTGAAGGCAGCGGATAACAATCACACTTTCTTAAGTTCTAATACTTAACAGCCAGAAATAACCATTCCCAGCTTTTTTTCTCACCACGCTACCCTCAGACTCAAGAATTTTCAACATCTCTTCGGCTTGTTGGCTCGTTAAATCGAAGGCTTCAGCTACTTCTTTGGTAGCCACTTTGTTATATTTATGAACGAAAACTAAAATGTTTTCACTGGTCGCTTCAGGCATCTTCTTGACTAACTCGTCTCCTGCCAGATCGTTAAAAATTCTTTCAAAAAATTCAAAGCTCCTATATCCGCTCAGAAGCACTCGTTTTCCCTGTCTGTTCGTAATGATAAAAGTTGGGTACGCTTTGCTACCTGAGGCTCTATACTCCTCAAGATCTTCGTAAAAGGCCTGTTCAGCTGAGCTGTTTTCAAGAGCATTGATGAACTTCTCTGAATCTAAGCCTACTTTTTTTGCCAACTCAACCTGTACCTCTCTCTTATGTATAAATCTACGTTCAGCTGATGCTGCTTCCCTCATTCTCCTTAGAAATCTATCGGCTAATTCTGGGTCCTGCATTTGCGCAGCCTTATAAGCTATGTTGGCGGGGTATGTGGAGTGGAATTCTCCTTGCAGATCTTGCCAAACTTGAACATCCACAGGCATGCCATGTCTCTCAGAAGCATCTAACCAGTGTTGTGGAACCTGTTCTAACCACTGTGTTGTAATTTCTTCATCGAGGTCTTCAACGAGCCCACCTGCTTTGAAAAGTATCTTAACTTGGTCTCCGTAGACTTCTTTGATCTTCCTAAGGATAGGCTCAGTTCCCCAACACCACGTGCAGTAGGGATCCTGAAACTCTAGCAACTCAATAATATGGCGTGACACGTGAATACCTTCGTTAGCATCTATAACGCAAGTCAAGGGTTCATAGTTTGAGCGATTATATTTCTATTGATAGAGGTGTGTTCTGGATGGGTGACTACTCACAATTTTTTGGATGGAGCTTCTTACTTTGCCTAATTCAAATTGAGTTATTGCCTGTATACATATGGCCGCTGCTCGCATCAATCGTTAAAATATATTCCAGAAAATTAAATAAAACTTTGATAAGTTTAGAGACTCCTTTACAGTTAGGAGGATTAACAGTTCCCGTTAATGTAGTTTAACTTCACATAACTTCATACTTCTGAAGCTTTCAGACTGCGGGTACACTTTTATAGTTATATGTTGGTGTCTGCCTGCTTATAAAGATGGTGTGACATACTGCTTAGTGTAAGTGACCTATTATGGCTGCTATAACACTTTCTGGGGTTATCATCTCACTCGCAGACACACAGGCTCTGAAAGACCTTATGAGACGATTCAATACCGCTCGAAGGCGTGCCTTCTCTCTGAAACGCCAAGGTGTGCAGACCTGTACTATCGAAACCATCCTTCAGCAAGAAATCGGGCTTAATTCTCGCTATATTAAAGATGCGTATTACTCCATAAAGAATTTGCCTTACAACACCACCTTTGGCGGGTTGAAGAACCAGCGGCTGCGTGAGAAAGGCACTATTACCAAGGAAGAATACAAGAAGCGCCGAAATGCGCTCCTGCTTTCTCACGGAGACCGTACCAAGCAGGGCAATCTCAATCTCAGACTCTATCTTGGCACAATGCAATTGCGCATCAATACCTGTCGCAACGATAAGGATAACAAGTGGATTTTTGCTAAGATATTCATCCCGCAAAAATATCTCGACAAATACGGTAGATATCTGGACGGGTCGCAGCCTTACACCGTACAAATTAAGCGGCGGAACTTTGATCAGGGTTATGACCTACGTATATCCATTAAACTACCTAGTGTGATACGGAAGGCCTCGCGAGCGATGACACTAGACATAAATGCCGGGCACACCGATTTCGCAGTGATGAACAAGGACGATGGCAGGGTTATGTCGATAGGGAGGTTTAATCACTACGAAACACAGCACACCAAGCAAGGAAAGCGTGAACATTTGTTGAATAAACTGGTGGAAAAGATCGGCAACCTTGCGAGACACTACGACGCCGAGGTGGTGGTCGGGCAACTCAATACGGGCAAGTTTTGGAGTTACAGCAAGAAAGCGACGAGAAAAATTCGCCAAATGCCGCAGTACAAGTTTCGACAGCTGTTGAAGCGGTTGGAATTGCAGGGTATAAAGGTGAATGAGAGGTCGGAGGCCTATACCAGCAAGTTAGGGGATGTGATCTCTCAAATAGTAGGTTATGACATCCACAAATGCGCGGCGATGATGTTCGCCCTTAAGGTCATCAACTATGACTTATTCAAGCAGTTGAAGACATTTTTCTTCGGAGTTCCGTTATATGAGGCCTATGGAAGGCGGAGACGTGGACGAAGGAGAAAAAGCGGGCTAACTGCCCCCATCCAGTACCGAATGTTTCTCAAAAGTATGAAATTCTGGATGGCGATGAAGTCCTCAATAATAGAGGATGGAGGCTACCTCCCGATTCCTGGTAGGGAGGGGTTGTCCTTGCTGGACAAATTAAAAGCGCCCTTCCCCTGTCTGACTATCAACATATGGTAACGTATATGAAGATATGGCAAGGTATCGTGACCAGGTGAACTTATTTTGCAGAGTACTGTCAAAAAATGGCTAGAATTTTAAGGATACGGATTTATACAACCAGACACAGGCGGAGAAGACGTTTTTATACACAATTGTCTTTCGTCTATTAAAAAGATTTGGAACTTGCGATATTGTAACAATTAATGAATCTCAACCAGAATGTGATCGTCAATTGGAAAGCTATAAGCCCCTACAACGTTTGCATAGGCTATCAGTTCAGCTTCTCATACATGAGGGAGATTTGTTTCAGATCAAACAAATAATTTTCTTCTTTTCAATTCTAAATATTTTGAAAGAAAAGAAAAGGAGAAAAGACGCACCACTTTTATTCCTTTGACTTTGTCCTACTTTCCTTTGGATCCCCATCTTTCTGAGTTTCGCGTTAGGATTCTAGTTTCAAATAAGAACTAAAATTTCTCGTTACAACCAAAGGATTTAAAAGAGCTGCCTCGCATATGAACGAAAAAGAGTTTTTTTATTGACATTTTAGTTGACTTTTTTTGTTGATTTAGTTCGTTAAGTGGAGGTGAATTTGTTTTGCAGGGTACTGTCAAAAAATGGCTAGATTTCAAAGGATTCGGATTTATAAAACCAGATACAGGTGGAGATGACATTTTTATCCACAATTCAGAAATAAAAGGTGCACATGATCTGAAAGAAGGACAAAAAGTCGAATTCGACGTAGAAGACTCATATAAGGGTCCGAAAGCCACCAATCTCAGAATAATTGAGTGAAGCTGGCTTTAAAAACATTGTAAAGCCTTCCGCAATGTGAATATGTCGAAGATTAATAGAATGGAAGGAAGGATATTCTGACGTTCATTTTTCTGAAAATTAATTCACATCGTACTAACCGCATTAATTGGTAGCTCTATTGAAGAGGTGCACACTGAGAAAGAGTATTTCTGTGCCAGTCGGTCCAGAAGGTTCCTTTTTCAGTTTCACCGGTTTCATAGAATACTTTAGTGCGGCCATTGTATTTTCTTTTTCTAATTCTTTTTTCCCTCAACTCAATTATACGAAATAAAGTGGATTTTAAATAGGATAAATTAGAACATATGTTCAAAGAAATTTGAAGCTCATTTGAGTATAGTGCATTTATCATTTACAGAGACGTAATAGTTTTACACGAGCTCTATTCCATGTATTTCCATTGAGCAATTGCGTAGTATAGGTTTGAATTCTAATGCTATAAGTTTAAATTGATTGTATGACACTATCAGATAACTTTGACTAAGGTAATAACTAAATGTTTTTAAAGACATGATCAGCATTCCAGTTAGGCATTCCAATTTGGAGGTTAATGAACATGGGAATGGAGCCAGGTATGGGATATGATAGTGCGATAACTATCTTCTCTCCAGATGGGAGATTGTTTCAAGTTGAATATGCGATCGAGGCAATAAGACGTGGAACTACTGCCATTGGAATGAAAGTCAAAGGAGTGGGTGCGGTCTTAACGGTTGAAAAGCGAGTTCTCAGCAGACTTGTGGTCCCAGAGAGCGTCGAAAAAATATTCAAAATTGATGAGCATATTGG
>NZ_JAHPYX010000104.1:0-15425 GCF_019058535.1 Candidatus Borrarchaeum sp. | reverse complement strand
GAGTTTGATAGGCCGGTGGGGCTGATGTCGTTTGAGGTGGGGGTGGCGGAGGTGGAGCAGTTGTTGCGGGGGGTGGGGGTATAACTTCTTTTGGCGGGGCAAGCGTAGCGCCACAGGAACTGCAAAAATTGCTATCAGTTGTGTTCATCGCTCCGCATTTAGAACAATAAGTTGTTTCACTCATAGTGAACATACCTCTAGGAATATTTCTGTAATCTTCCTTCATAAATTTTTGAAGGAATTTGGTCTAGTACCACCGTATTGGTACTAATATTGTTACTGACATCGGGGTACATAAAACTTTGCCTACCTTATAAAGCATCTAGTAAAATCCTCCGCAGATCCCCTAAACGAAAGTAAAATTCTTTTCTAGAGCATAAATTCCTGGTAAAACACTTTATTGGGTTGATAAACTAATGAAGTATGATTTTTCATGTTAGAAACAACTAGAAAAAAAAATAAGCTCCGGAAGAATGGAATTCCGGTTCTTGGCATCATAGGCTGATTATACTAGAGATTTGTGCTGGCGCTCCCATACTTGCTGACATAATCTCTCAGATAAAAGAGAACTCCGCGATATTTTGTTAGGTTTTTCTTTGCATCGTTTCTTTTAGAATACATCCATACACCAGCTATTAGGATAATAATGCCAACGAATCCTCCAAGCGCTATAATCCCGATGATGATCAAAGCTAGAGGTAAACCAGTACCTTTAACTGCATTTTTCTCTGCTTCGGCAACTTTTTCCTCCCACAGAGCTAGTAGTTCATTAAATCGTTTTTCCTCCCAACGTTTGTGATATCTAGGAGTTTTATTGACTAAGTAGGGCTCTCCATCGGGTAAAAGTTCCGGTTGTTCGTATGTTGTTTGTATAGGAGGAGTTACAGTTGTTGGCGGTGGCGGAGGTGGAGGTGCTGTTGTTGTAGGTGAAGGCGTAGTTTCTGTTGAAATTGCAAGAGAAGCACCACAAGATGCACAGAATGCACTATCAATCGTGTTTGGAGCTCCACATTGTGGGCAATATATTGTACTCATTGACCTTCCCTCTCCAAATCAATCCAGTATTAGATAACTACTGCTTGCGGGTATATTAAGGACATGGTTTCTCAAGCTAAGCCATAAAAAAAGAGTAGGGGGATGCTGATAGAGATCTTATGCTGCTATAAGCCGAAATAGGTTTTGGTTTTGAAGAGGTACCAAAGCACGATTATACTTATGATGGTGCCTATAGGGAAGCCTATAAGACCGATTAGCGACAAGATCAGAGCAATATACCAGCTCCATTTTTTCAAATTCAAAAGTCCCCAACCTGTGATGAAATAAAAGATGCCAATGATCAAGAAAAGTACAATGAAGCCTCCATTGTCAGTTAAAGCCGCCAATATTAAACCTGAAATTATCTGAAGAATAGCTGCAATTACAGCTAGTACTCCTAGAATTGTAACTCCAGTTGGTCGTTCTACAGGAGAAACGGTTGGCGGGGGTGGCTGATAGGTAGTCTCTGCTGGTGGTGGCGGGGGTGGGGTTGCAGTTGCTAATGACGCGCCACCTGCCGCACAAAATACTGAATCAGGGGTATTTGCGGAGCCGCACTCAGGACAAGTAATTGAACTCAATTTCTCACCTTTCTTGATATAAGTGGTTTCTTAGAGTAAAACGGCTTCCAGATTTTATATAACTTTTCAGGTTTACTAAAAACCCTTGTAAGTTAAGTGTTTTGAAAAATCTAAGTGAGGATCTATTTACACCAACCGTTGATAAAAAGGAGAGTTAGAAGTAGAACAGCATAATACCTTTGAAATTTTTATACAAAGCCTTTTGTAGAATGAATACTATAATATCAAAATTAAAAATGTGCGAGGAAGGAAAATGGCGGACAGACCATTAGGCGTAACAATTCTTTGTATCCTTTCATGGATTGGAGCTATAATACTTATCGGATTAGGCGCCATTGGTGCTATTGCAAGTATTGCGATTAGTTCAGGACTTGGGTTAGTACTGAGTTTAACAATACTCATCATTGGCATATTATTATTCTTTGTAACCTTTGCGCTTTGGCAACTTAAAATGTGGGCATGGTGGCTTGTCATAATTTTAAATGTTATCCAGATTGTGCTAGGCATTGGCTCAGCAGTATCTCAAGGTTCTGCAGGTCCTATTATCGGTATTATTATTCCGGTAATCATCGTGCTATATCTCTGGACTGTCAAAGATCACTTCAGATGAAATCAACTTTTAGCTCTCCTTTTTTTTATAATTTATTTTAAAATATCTGAAAGAGTAGTTTTCATCAGGTATCGTGGTTTACTGGCCATTAACGGACATAATGACTATTTCCTAAGTGATTAAGATGTGTTTAATCACAAGCTAGAAGACAGATTTCATCCTATACTGAAGACTTTTTATAATGGTAGGTAAAAAGTTATAATTATCAGAAAATTTTCAAAAACAGGTGTGAGGAAAATGGCAGATAGACCTCTAGGAGTAACGATCATTTGTATCCTTTCATGGATCGGAGCTATTGCGTTAATTGCACTCGGCGCCATAATGGTTTTAGGCGGACTCTTTATCCCACTTTTAGCAGTTGTCGGAGCGGTGTTTCTTGTCATAGGTATAGTATCATTTCTTGTGACCTTTGCACTGTGGAACCTCAAAATGTGGGCGTGGTGGATCATCGTAATACTGAATATCATTTCAATTGTGTCGGGAATCGGATCAGCGGTTGCTTATGGTGATTTCAGTCCTATCTTTGGAATAATAATTCCAGTAATTATTGTGATTTATCTATGGACTGTTAGAGATCATTTCCGCTAAGGCGTAAACTCCCTCTTTTTTTCTATTTTTGATGAGATATTTTTAGCAGCTTTGGTGAGATATCCCTTAACTTCGTCATCATTAAGATCATACCATTTTTGATATGCATCTGCGACCGCAAAAACCCAAGATTCACGGACATTCAAGCATACAAGTTTATCCACAAGTGGGGCAACACGCTGGACCGTTCCTAAGGGTGCAGTTGGGACTGCGACAATAACCATTGAAGAATACTTTTTTACGAAATTAATTGCTGCGATCATAGTAAAGCCAGAAGCTAAGCCATCATCTACAAGGACAACAGTTTTATCTTTAACGTTCGGAAATTCAACTCCAAATTGTTGTTGTCTTCTTTTGATCTCATTGAGAGTCTCAGCAGCAGAACGTTCAATTTCATCCTTTGTTAATCCTAGCCGTTTAACCAAGGGCTCATTTAGAAAAACAGTACCATCGGGTGCGACACTCCCAAAACCAGCTTCAGGATTCCAAGGAATTTTGATTTTTCGTAAGATAATCAGATTCAAAGGGATTTGAAATGCTTTCGCGATGACAAAACCAACTGGGACACCACCTGCAGGTATTGCTAACAACACAGTATCTTTAGTAGTGAAACTTTCAAGTTTATCTGCAAGCAATTGACCAGCATGTTCTCGATCCTTGAATATGCGAGTTTTATTTCGCAAAGAAGGATCTTCAATTACTTTTGAACTAAACGATGACATAAGGATCATCTTCAGTCATATGAGACGTCCACCTCGTATTTTAATACGATTTAGAACGCTATATCAAAATCATCAAACGTTCCGGTAGGATCCTCCCATTTAACCTCAACGTTCTTTATAATTGCAGTTGGAGGTCCTTCGTGACAAAATTTGATCATTTCGTCCACTTTTTCTCGTGGGCCTTCAAAGATAGCTTCAACTCGTCCATCACGAAGGTTTTTTACCCAGCCTGTTAGTCCAAATCTTTTTGCAACTCGACGAGTAGTTGCCCGAAAGAACACTCCATGAACTCTTCCAGACACCCAAACATGGGCTCTTACCGACATTATAAGCCCTCCAACAATTAATCATAAGCAATCACATAATCTGGAATAAATGTTGTACCAAATTTATTAATAGAAGTCTTATGACTATATAATGAATGGGTGGATTTTTCATGGTTATAAGAGTTATACAATATGGAATGGGATCGATTGGGACAGAAATAGTTAAACTTCTTTTGAAAAGAGGCAAAGAGAAGCGACTTACAGGCGCAGTTGATACTGATGAAGATATTGCAGGCAAGGACGTTGGTGAGGTATTAGGAATCAATAAATTAGGCGTAATCGTGTCTAAAGATCCTATTGGAGCGATATGTGAAGGCAATGCGGATATTGTTTTACATTCTACAACATCTCGTTTAGTAGATATTAAACCACAAATACTTCGATGTGTTCGGGAAAAAATGAATGTAATATCAACTTGTGAAGAGTTAGCGTATCCGATTGGTTTTAATGCGCGAATCACTGACGAAATTGATGCCGAAGCTAAACGATTTGGAGTCACTGTACTTGGAACGGGTGTAAACCCGGGCTTCGTGATGGACGTGTTACCTGTTTTCCTTACTACAGTATGTAAGAATGTCAATCGAGTTGAAGTAACAAGAATAGTGAACGCATCTCTTCGCCGCGAACCACTTCAAAGAAAGATAGGTACTGGGCTTACGGTAGGTGAATTTCAGCAGAAAGTCGAGGAAAAGAAATTAGGACATGTAGGGCTTCTTGAATCTTTGGTAATGATAGCAAATACACTTGGCTGGGACCTAGTTATAGATGAGAAAATTGAACCCGTAATCGCCAAAGAACTATTAAAAACAGAATATTTCGAAGTCGAGCCAGGCGAAGTCGCCGGAATTTTTCAGACCGCAATAGGATCTAAAAATGGAGAAAACTTAATAAAATTAGTGCTCAGAATGGAAATTGATGCAAAAGAACAATATGATAGAACACAGATTTTTGGGGAACCAGACATTGACATTAAGATTCAGAATGGGTTATTTGGAGACGATGCGACAGTTGCAATAGTTGTGAATTTGATCGAGGCTGTGATGGATGCCCCTCCAGGTTTTCTTACTATGAAGGATGTACCATTCTTGCCACATCTTACCTGATTTAAAAGAAATTTAACACGCTATACTAGATCGGAAAGTTCATCCTTTAATTCTTTTAATTTTACGAGGTCTTGTATTGTAATTACTCCTTTATTGTCCTCGATTATAGCTTCTGCTTTCAGGTATTTTATCGCTCTGTATTTGTCTCCTCCGCGTCCCCTGACTAAATCTTTTTTCTTGATCTTATCCTCTTTACTTTCTAAAATTGCGAGTGTAACACGCAACACTTCTCTTATAAGTCTTTTGAATACTCCTGAAACCGCCATAATTTCTAATTCTTTCGCTTCAGATTTAGCCAAGATTTTTTCGGTTGTATGACCAGAATATTCAAATATAATCTTTACATTTTTTTCATCACGCGACATAGCCTTTTACCGCCTAATTAAGTTGATCGCCCCGCTCCAGAAATCAATTAACGGTCAGCAGAAATGCTATAGTTTAGTATTAGATAAACATTCGAACTGAAGACTTTATGTTTTGATAACCTTTTTTGAAACTTACTTTTATGCTTTGTTGCGCGCGTTTTTGATAGGTGAATATTTATAAATGGCATAGCATCATCATTGCTAAAAAGCGATAGATAGATTATAAATACTGCAGAGATGACGGGTATGAGGTACCCAGGAGATCGCACTCGAACTAGATAACTTCGGCACTTTTTTTTACATATTTTCTTCCATTTCAGAGGACGTAATATATTTTTTCTCTGAGATAAAAATTCTATCGCGTATTGAACTTGTTTTATTCATGTTCATGGAAGATTTAAAGTTTTACAGAAATGATATTACAACTAAAGGAGGTTTGAATCTTGAAAGATGTTGAAAAAGTAGTTTTAGCTTATAGCGGAGGGCTTGATACCTCTGTTTGTGTGAAATGGCTACAAGAAAAATATACGGCAAATGTAGTAACGGTCATTATTGATGTAGGGCAGCCAAAGGATTTCAAAGCGGCTGAGTCTCGCGCGTATGATTTAGGAGTAGAGAAACACTATCAAATTAATGGAAAACAGGAATTCTTTGATAATTATATCACACCTGCCATTAGAGCAAATGCACTCTACCAAGGGAAATATCCGTTAGATGCAGCGCTTTCTCGTCCGCTTATATCAACAAAACTCGTGGAAATTGCAAAAAAAGAAGATGCTGACGCGGTCGCGCATGGATGTACCGGAAAAGGTAATGATCAAGTTCGTATAGACATCTGTACAACAGCGTTGAATCCTAAACTCAAAATAATAGCGCCCGTACGCGAATGGGATCTTGATCGCCCAGCCGAAATCGAATACGCTAAGAAACACGGGATTCCAACGGACGCCCACAGTGTTTACTCTATTGATGAAAACATGTTTGGACGCTCTATAGAGTGTGGAATTCTTGAATATCCAGAGGAGGAGCCTCCAGAGGATATCTTTAAACTGACTACTGATCCAACCAAAGCCCCAGATGAACCAGAATATGTAACCATAGGTTTTGAAAAAGGTGCACCCGTTTCCCTTAACGATCAGAAAATGAATGGCGTTGAATTAATTGCAAAATTAAATGAAATAGGCGGCCAACATGGTGTTGGACGTATTGATCACATTGAAGACAGGCTTGTGGGTATCAAATCAAGAGAAATCTATGAATGTCCTGCTGCAATGATCCTATTAGAAGCACATGCTGATTTAGAAAAAATGGTACTCACTCGTCACGAGAATTACTTTAAACCTATAATAGATCAAAAATGGACTGAACTTGCATACACTGGTCTGTGGATGGATCCACTAAAAGATGACCTAGAGGCTTTTATAAACAATACACAGACCCTTGTAAATGGTGCAGTAAAAGTAAAACTCTATAAAGGAAATCAAATAGTCGTTGGAAGGACGTCACCGAATTCGCTCTATGACTATGACCTTGCTACATATGAAGAACTGTCTACTTTTGACCAAAAGAAGGCCGTTAATTTCATCCAACTATGGGGACTTCCAACCGTAGTCGCAAGAAATAATAATGCGAAAGAACATTAGGCATTCAAACTATTAGGTGTTCACATGGACGATTCTTCAGTAGATCTTCTACGACATAAGCGGCTAGGGAAACAACCAAAGGATATCGCTGATTTTTCTTCATCTATCGACAGCGACAGAAGACTGGTCAATGCTGTGATTGACATCAACAAAGCACACTGCATAATGCTAGTTGAATGTAACATTATTGACGATATGACATCAAAACAAATCTTGAAGGCTTTAAATGCGCTAGATCCAGAGATGGAACTAGATCCAATGCTGGAAGATGCCCATATGAACGTTGAAGCTAGAGTTATAGAGAAAATAGGAGAAGATATCGGAGGAAGAATTCATACAGCGAAATCTCGTAATGATCAGCAAAATACTGCTCTCCGAATAGTTACTCGAGAGGATATACTTCTTGTAGCAAAAAATCTTGTTGCCCTTATTAAGACTCTTCTCAATTTTGCAAAAGTGCACGTTGATACCCTAATGCCAGGCTATACACATCTTCAACACGCGCAGCCAATAACGCTAGCGCATCATTTTCTCTCCCATGTTAACGCATTGTTTAGGAACGTAGATCGGCTTATAGATGCCTTTCCTAGGGTGAATGTGTGCCCAATGGGCGCTGCGGCCTTAGCCACAACTACTTTCCCCATCTCACGCGAAAGAATTTCTGAGTTACTTGGCTTTAACAAGTTAATGGACAACTCAATTGACGCAGTAGCATCACGAGATTTTTTACTTGAGGTACTCTCAATTTATTCAATGGTAATGCTATATCTCAGCCAAATCTCAGAAGAACTGATTCTTTGGAGTACTTCTGAATTTAGTTATTTAGAATTGCCTGACATGTTTACATCAACAAGCAGCATTATGCCCCAGAAAAAAAATGCTTCCGTTCCAGAATTAATAAGAGCAAAAGCAGCAACCGTCTTCGGAGATCTAATGACAAGTCTTTCAATGATAAAAGCGCTTCCCTTAAGTTATAATTTAGATCTGCAAGAGTTAACAAAATATCTATGGCATGGATTCGAAATTACTTATTCTTCTGTTAATATGCTGACTGAATGCATCGAAGGCATGAGCGTTAATAAAAATAGAATGAAGGAAATGTGTGTAAACAGTTTTATAACTGCAACTGATCTCGCCGATTTCTTAGTTTCTCACACTCAACTTCCTTTTAGAACCACACATAGATTAGTAAGCAATATCGTACTTGCGCTTCTTGAAATGGGGCGAAAAAAACTAACCGATTTAGACAAAAACCTATTTGACAAAATATGTCTTGAAACTATCAACAACAAACTTGATATTGATTTTAATAAACTCATTCAAGCTATAGATCCAATGGAGAGTGTCAAATCCAGAAAGATAATAAGCGGTCCCTCTCCTGATACTGTACGCTCTGCTATTATGAACAAGGAAAAGGAATTGGAAAAATTAATGAATAAAATTTCATCTTTGATAGCTTTCTTAGAACAGGTAAAAGAAAAATTAGCGACTTTTTCTTAAAAATAGTTTGCATGCGATTTAAGATTCATCTTTTTATGAAAATCAGATCTGTCAGCCTCTTGAATTACTAATGCTCTTCTGTTGAAAGGATGCTCACCGCAGCTTATATTAGGCACGGTGCAAAACTAATCATAAGAAGATATACAATTCTCTAATTGCATTTGAAACAGTTTACAACAAGATCTTTGAGGAGGAACAACAATTGGTCAATATATTCTGGCAAGGCATGAAACTAGCGACTAGATCCAAAATCCGCTTCATATCATTTGTTGTTGTTTATTCTGCCTTAGCATGGTTAATAGCCATAAACCTAAATGCTGTAAGTGGCACAGGATTTAGCCTAGGCGGGCAATTAACTGAAGCACAAATTAGGCTGACAAGCACATTGATAGGTAGTGCTATCGTCTCTACTCTATATGGATTCCTCATTTCAACTTTTAGAAAAAGAGATATTGCGGTTTTGAAAGCTATTGGATGGGGAAATAACAATGTAAGAATGCTTATAATAAGCGAAATTCTATTGGTGGCTTTAGTGGGTTATATCTTACTAGTAGAAATGGATATTCATCTTTTAGGCATTAACGAATACATTTCATTCTTAGTGAACGTTAGCACTTTAATATTAACCAGAAGTACACTTATTCTCACATTCGTGATCATTGTAATCTTTCAAATACCTGGTGTACTAATAGCTTATTGGCGTGTACTGAATATTAGGCCAATGGAAGCTTTTAGAGCCTTATAGATTAAGGAGTTGATTATAGTGTCAGTTCCAGTGGTTTTGGTAGAGAAAGTAAGTAAGGAATACAAAAGAGGTAAAGAAATAGTCGTTGCACTCAAAGATATCAATATGGAAGTCCGAGAAAGAGATTTCCTTTTAATCGTTGGTCCATCTGGTTGTGGAAAAACTACACTGATGAATGTTATGGCAGGACTTGATCAACCAAGTACAGGTCGAGTCATATTCGATGGGATGGACACAGACAAAATTGATGAGAAGGAATTTCCGAAGCTGAGACGGGAAAAAATTGGGTTTGTCTTCCAAGAGTTCAATTTAGTCAAAGATATGACTGTTTTTGAAAATATAACATGCCCATTATGGCCTTCAAAGTTTAAAAACAAGGAAATCGAGGAAAAAGCTTATGAGGTTTTACGTGCAGTAGACCTGATTGACAGAAAGGATCATAAACCAAATCAGCTCAGTGGTGGAGAACAGCAAAGAGCAGCTATTGCACGTGCATTAATTAATTCACCGAGGGTGATCTTCGCAGATGAGCCGACAGGCAATCTCGATACCCAAGCTGGTGAAGAGTTCTTTGAACTGCTAGTAAAACTTAACAAAGAACAAAACAGTACAATCGTCGTTGTATCCCACAATGAAACTTGGAAAAAGTATGCAAGCCGAATTGTTAAAATGAGAGATGGAAAAATTAGTGGATAATCTATCGATTCAAATAACTTCTTTTTTTTAATGAAATTAAGTCGTATAGCTGGAATTCGAACAAAGATGGCTTCGAATGATTTCACTTCACTTTTAATGCAATTATGCATGCAATTAATATTGAATTTCATCGCATATATCTCATTAACAATTGCCCTTGTCGTTCCATTCGTTAAAAAAAATAATAATCTTCACAAAAAATAAATGGCAGTTATTTTGAACGACAAAGTCCCGTCAGACTTTTATCTTAGAAACACTATGTTATATGTTGACATAAGGATGTTAAAAATCAACTACCCCCATGAAGTTGGAGGGTCTCCGTGCGAGGTAAATTATGAAATTACAGATATTTGGAGGATTTTATATGGGTAATTTAAGAGAGAAATTAAAAATCTCCCAGCAGAATTTTGAAGCAGTTCAAAAATTCCTTCTAGATGAGAATAATCCTTTGATAAATGACCTTTTCCAAGTTATAGAGAAGTATGGTGGAGTGGAAGAAATAAACAAAAAAGCAGCCGAAGCTCGAAAACTAGACAATATCTTACAAAAACTGGAAACGAAAAAACCAGAATATGTCAATGATTTAAACTGGTTAATGGAACGACGGGATACTAACGCGTTCATAAGTTATGAAGATTACAAACGTAAAGTGTTAGGAGATGATTATGACATGATCACTGCTGATAAAACTTTTGCAGTAACTTTAGAACTCTCAGCATGTCAATATTTCCCCTTTCTAATTCAGGGCTCAAAAGAGATGATAGAAAAACAAGAACTAATGCCAGGACGTTTTATCAGAGTAAGAAAAATGAAGGAGCAAGAGGAAGATGGAGATCTTTTAGCTATGACAGCCGCTGTAGATATTATGGGATGCTCTATCGTAGAAACCTTAGACACAAAAGGTACAGCTCCAGGACCTGATGGTCTTCCAGTGAATGTTCATTTAGGTGGACCTGAAACAATAACGGGTTATTTTGGAGGAGTCGGACAACCAAACGATTTTGCGTTAAAGTGGGTTGATGAATTCCTCTACTACTATACGAATTATGGTATAAAACAAGTATTAAACATTAATCCAGGGACTGTACTATTAGGCTACCTCCTTCACAAACTTGGTATTAATAATGAATTCAAAATCTCTGTTTATATGGGAAACGACAATCCTTACTCTGTGATATGGACTCTAATGACTGCTAAACTATTTGCTCGAGAGGATGGCACTTCGCCATTGATTGGTTTTAACTTATCTAACGCGGTTGATAATACGACTATAGAGTTAAGTGCATATATAAGAAAAGAATTTGGTTTTGAAGATGTCGTCAGATTAGAACATCATATCATTGAAACTTGGAAATCTATAGTTAGACAGCCTTATGATAGAACCACAGAATTAGTAGAATTAGCTAAAAAAGTAAAAAATATCAGTGCTAAACATGAAGGAGGGCCTATTGAAATAGAGAAAACAAGAGACTATCCTTCTGATATCCTTGATTACTTTAAAACCAAAGAACAGATAACCGAAGAAGGTATTTGGGATTATCTTATGCAAAACTATCTTGACCGACATACCGCTGTAAATAATACTGCTAAAGCACTCATTAAAAGTGGAACCGAAGTTATTGCCGCCAGAAACCTTCATTATCGTTAAAAAATTACGTAGTAGAAGAAACTGTAGATTTTCCGATTGATTGATATTCATGTCATGCTGGCGAAAACTTTGGTCGTTATAACAGCGTGTACGAAACGCCTGATTTCGCCAAATATTTTTCTCCTTGCGTAACCACGCATCTATTCCATTTCAGATCCAATGACACTCGCAGCCTCAATCAACTGGTTAATTTCTGATTCTTTATGTGCCGTGGAAACAGCACCGCCGCCATGCATCACAAAGAATCCTTTATTTAGTAATCTTAGCTTAAGTTCATGATCCCTTTTCTTGGTATCAGTAAGCGTCTCTATATCTTTTGGACTTTTTAGAGTTACTGCCTCTTGAAATGGGAAGTGAACCTGAAAAAATGACCCCACTCCTGTGCATTTTACATTCTGCTCAAGTAACGCCTTTTCAAGGCCTTGTCTAGCCTTTAAACCCATCGCATTGATTTTTGGATAAATCTTGGTTTCATCTCTTTGTAATAGGGATAACGTGGCAATGCCTGTCCGCATAGTCAATGGATTTATCGAGAAGGTTCCGCCTCCCATCAGTACAGACTCCCACTTTTCTCGTTCTTTTAGTGGATTTGCCAGATCTAGAATATCTTCTCTACCAACAACGGCCCCAATGGGCATGCCGCCACCGAGTATTTTTCCTAGCGTTGCCAAATCAGGTATAATACCGTAAAATTCTTGTGCACCGCCTAAAGCCAGCCGAAAACCAGTAATCACCTCATCGAAAATCAAAATTCCACCAAATTCTTCTGTTAACTCCCTTAAAACTTTCAGATATTCTTTTTCAGCAGGAATAGCACCTCCAGCTCCAACAACTGGCTCAATAATTACTGCTGCAAGATCTTCTTTGTTTTCTCTAAGAATTTGTGAGGCGAACTCAATATCATTGAAAGGTAAAGATTTTGTGTACTTTGTTGCTTCTGGAAGTAGGCCTGCCGATTCTGGCAGATTATATGGGGAATGGATGGCTACTGAAAGGTCCGTATTTCCACCATGCCAGCCTCCATCTACTTTCATAATTGTTTTTCTGTTAGTAAACGCTCGTGCCAACCTCACCGCATACATTGTCGCTTCAGTTCCCGATACACCAAATCGAACCAGTTCGGCGCATGGAACAATATTATGAACCAGTTCTGCTAACTCCACCTGTAGATCATTAACAATCCCCCAATGTGTCCCATATTCAAGTTGCTCTTTTAGAGCATTGATAATAGGTTGAGGAGCGTGCCCTAAGATCATAGCATAGTGACCCATCCAAAAATCAACGAGTTCATTGCCATCAACATCAAAAATCTTGGATCCCTTTGCACCTTTCTGTCCATCGATATAGAGGGGATATGGTGGAAAATATCTTATATTGTGGCATACGCCTCCTGGCATTACCTTCTTTGCTCTTTCGAATAACTCTCTTGATCTTGATGTTTTTTTAATATATTCATCAGAAAACTCAGTCATTGCGATACACTCTCTATATATTAGCAGTCTTACGCTTTATGTTCACATTTTACATAAATTTTCAGGTCTAAATGGAAAATTACTTATCATAATATCCAAGTTTAAATATGGTTTATCACAATATCCAAATTTTAACAAGTCTAACGAGCTGAGATAATATGACCAAAATAGAAATCTTTGAAGAAAATGTGTGTCCAAACTGTAAAAAACTAAAAGCATTTTTAGAAGAAAAAGGCCTATCCTATAACCCATTAAACATTCAAGAGAATCCAGACCATAAAGTTGAAGCTTTGATGAAAGACATCTTTGCACTCCCGGCGTTACGCATCGGAGATGATATTCTGCGCGCAAAGGATATGATTTCTGATACAGGTGAGCTTCTCGGGGATGCTGTTTTGAAGTTTGTTAACGAGCGCACCGGTAAAGACTAATAACTTCCTTGATTTTTTACTTCTATTTTTGCAAATTTATTTTAATGTGAAGGGATTGGACGGTAACAGTTATAATTCCCGATGAGAGCAGAATATTATGGCACAGCGTTGAAAGGGATGTTATATAGCGCCGTAACTGTATAAAGAGTAATTTAAAAGAATTAAGGTAATAACGAGTTGTGATTGCCTTTAAAACCAGCTTTGATTGCATATTTTCCTTTTAAACAAATATTCCTTACTCAAGGAAATACAGTGTTACCCTTGGCGATTGTTGGATAAATTTGAGAGGTCTTTGTTCTTGAATAAACTGAATCAATTCGACCAGTGGCTTTAGAGAGCGATGACTTATTCCTGTTTTCTCAACGATCTCTTTAGTGCGAATAAACGGATTTGATCCATTTTCATCAAGCGTGTCAAAAAGTGTTTTTACGATCTCAAGCAATGACCGTTTCATATTCCATTCCCTGAATAACTATATAGACTATACTGTTTAAAAACATTACCCAAATACCATGTATATAATATAAAGGAACGTTTGAAATTTTATCGCTTTTATAAACATCAAAAACTATATAAACCAGAAATTACATATATAATATTGTATAATAATTTTCTGATAACGCCAAAAAAAGACTGTAGGGGAAGTTAAGGAAGAAACACAATGATCCAAACTGTTAAATTTCGTATCTATCCCGACAAAAAACAGGAATACGCCCTAAATGAAATCTTCACTATCTATAACCGAGTGAAAAGGATTGGGTATAACCTGCTGTTTCATGGCGAGGACCACATAACGGAACGATTTGGTGAAGTAAAAACTATCCAGCGGTGTTTGATGAGTCTATGTCATAATAACGCCTATGTTAACACCATCTTGATTGATAACAAGGCGAAACTGGATGCACAACACACATGGCTGGAAAAACGACGGAACTACATGACCAAACAGCTAAAAACCATTAACAAGAAAATCAACAAAATAAAGGAGTACAATACACACGACAGACGGCTAAATGGCTTATACGCTCGCAGATCTTCCATAATGGCTAAATTGCACAATTTACAGCTTACACCCGTAGTGTTTGGCACTAAGAAATTATTTAGAGACCGAATTCTTGGCAACATAAGTAGAGAAGAGTTCAAGATACGACGGGATTCTTCCTTCAGGTGTATCGGAAAGAAACAATACAGATTGAAAAACGTGAACATCAAGGTTTTACCCGATAAAACCGTCAAGATACGAACTGTTTCCAAGCAAAAGGGACGCAAATGGCTGACCATCCCTATATCTGTCAATCATGTGCAGGAGAAATGCTTTCATGAAATTCTTAAAGCTGACAAATATACAGTAACCGTAAAAAGACAGCTCTTTAAAGGGGAAGTACGTTACTTTGCTCATGTGTCCTATGACCTCCCAGAACCCACACCAATTTACGGCTACGAACATGGTGCCATCGGATTAGATTTCAACTACAATTTTGTGGCGTTAACCAATGTGGATAACAACGGCAATTTACTCTCCTATCATAGCATCTCGTTTGGAAACCTTCACAGCTATCGGACAGACAAACGTAAAGATTATATCTCCTACAAGATGGATAAGATCGTCAATTATTGCATCAATAAAGGCAAAGGCATCGTGGTCGAGGACTTACAATTCGACCAAGAATTTTCCTATAATACAACACGCAACCGAAAAGTAAGCAATTTGAAGACCACCGCCTTACAATTATTAGAGAGAAAGTGCAAAAAGCGCGGTGTGTCCTTCCGAAAAGTCTTTGCCGGATATACCTCCCTCATCGGGAAATACAAGTATTCACGATTACATAATTTGTCAACACATCATTTAGCAAGTTATGTAATAGCTCGAAGAGGCTTGGGTTTCAAGGAAGCATTTCCAGCCATTTACGATTGGGTGCTCTCACACGTCGGGGAGTTCATCGAGCCCCGTGTGAAACAG
>NZ_JAHPYX010000103.1:0-9327 GCF_019058535.1 Candidatus Borrarchaeum sp. | reverse complement strand
CCTTTATACCTTGGAGTGCTATTAGTCTATATTGGATTCATTCTGGGGACATTTTCGTTGATTTCAGTTGCAGTTTTCGTATTAGTTGCATTAATTCATAATAAATTGGCAACATATGAAGAACAGGATCTTGAGCGGATATTCGGTGAGAAATATTTAGAATATAAGAGCAGGGTGCCAAAATGGATTCCACGCTTATCATCAGCCAAGATCTGATCCTAAACTGTAAAGAAACAATATTAACCCCTTTTAACCTTTTTTTGACAGTATTTTACAATCTCTTGTGCACTCTTCCCTACTAACTGCTGTTCATCAGCCTTTATCGGATTATAAATAAGGTTTAGACCCTTGAGGTTCGTGAGGTTCTCTAACCCCTTAATCTCTTTTACTTGGTTTGACCAAAAGGAGAGTTCTCTGAGTTCAGTAAGGTTCTCCAACCCTTTGATCTCTTCTATTTGATTCTCACTAAGACCTAGATGTTGCAGGTTAGTGAGATTCTCCAATCCCTTAAGCTCTTCTATTCGATTATGACAGAGGTAGAGTCCTTGGAGATTAGTGAGGTTCTCCAATCCCTTAAACTCTTCTATTTTGTTATCCATAAGGTTCAATTTTTGTAGATTAATGAGAGATCCCAATCCTTTGATCTCTCTTATTCGATTATATTGGAGGTTGAGTTCTTTGAGATTTTTGAGATTCTCCAGCCCTTCAATCTCAGTGATATCTTTAATTCCAATATTGCTAAGATCAAGTGTGCCGTTCTTGACCTGATATTTTCTTCCTCTAATTGTCACAAAATCTGAATCTGGACTCATACACGGCACCACTTTCTTTTGTTGAAAGAGTTTATCCTCCTCTGAATTACGCGTGACTTTCATCTTGCATATTATAAATCTGATCCTAATAAGTTTTTTAAATCCTTAAATATATAGTATTATTGTCTACTTTGCCACATCTGGCAATAGATGACACGATCTAGTGTCATATTTGGCAACCAAGTAGAGCAATTCAGCAAGCAATAGAAAATCTAATTGCCACATATGAAATAGGTCACATGATCTATATCACATCTGGCAAACAGACAACACAAATCTAGTGATTAAAACAGGATTTGTTGTCACATCTGGCATATAGGTGACATAACCTAATTGCCATATCTGACAACCAAGTAGAGCAATCCGACAGTTAACAAACAATCTAATTGCCACATTTGGCGAAGTAGACATCTTAAAATAGAATATAAACGAGGTGAAAAGATGTCTGCGATGATTCACCAAATTCCTATGCAGATCAAAATCCATGATCAGATTGTGGGAAATGGTGCGCATTATTGGGATACTCCTGCCAAGTGTGTTAATTTTGCTGCTTCACTGCAGAGGAGTGATATTACAAAAGATTTAATGTATAACGTTAATAAATCCACAGAATATCCTTTTCGTAGAAAGGTAAACATAAGAAGAATAGACTTGGAGTACTGCCAAAAAGGTGTAGTAGAAGGACGAACTATCACCTACAAACCAGCACACAGTATAAAATTCATAGACCCTAACACTACAAGTGATGAAGGATTCCTAAATGAACTCAGAAATTCTTCTTTTGCTGTTGATATTCCTCTTTGGTTCGCTAAAAAATCTGGTGACCTTGATTTAATGCCTTTAGGACATGCTTTAAAGAAATGGAATATGCAAATGATCTATCAGTATAAAGGGTGCAATCTTAATTGTCGGTATTGTTACGTTAGTGATATTGACAACTCCGCCACAAAAGGGTGTTGTTCTAATATAACTCCGCGAGATATATTCGATTCTTACAGATTTTATAATGAACAGAGAAAAGTACAAGGCATTCGCTGTAGTGGAGGTGAACCAAGTCTATATTTGGATCACATACACAAAGTTATTAGAGTTTTCAAGGAAGAAAACAAGCCTGTTCTTATCCAACTTGATACCAATGGTTCAACATTTTCTTATATTGAACACATGCTAAAACATGACCCCAATTGGGATGATGTCATGATTCAAGACCTTGCCGAACACACGATGGTATTTTTTGCATTTAAAGGAACCGATGATAAAACAATTCAGGAGATAACAAAATCAAAACTTACTTTAGATGATCAGTTTAATACTCTAAGATTTTACGTATCTAATGATTTCGATGTGTACTTAAACCTATATAGTTCCAACCCTGTAACATTACCTTCTTTTATCGGACGGCTTGACGAAGAGTATGGTTCTAACGCTATAAGAAAATTGCGTTGCCTTCCGCTAGAACTTTATTCTCCAACAAAACAAAGACTTGAGAGAGACGCTAAACATAAAGACATGTTTTTCAGGCGGCATCCTGAGCAATATGCAACAGGTATCGGCATGAAGTGGATGCTAGATTTCCAAGCAAGTGCTAGATACTTGAAAAGAATATGCAGAGAAGAATATGGGTTCAAATACCCTGAAGTTATGCGCTGTAACTATAAAATAGGGGATAGGTGATCGTAAATGCATGTAGAATCACTTGGTGGTCTAACTGCTCTTCTACCCTCACTCGCAACATTCGTAATCAAAAAGGGAAAAATTGGAAATAGAGAAGAACTATCAGAGAAGGAACGACGAATTTCTACATTTTTGGATCGATATAATGAAGTTACACCACAAGATATTCTTAAGCGCGAAGAACATGCAGAATTCGGAATTAGACACGTCCCTGCCGAGCACATCCAATTCATGGTTGACAATGCGTTTAGTTCCGCAATTGAACAGCTGTATAAGAATGAAATAATTGCTTCGGATTCTGAAAATTTCGGATCCAAACTAAAAGAATTTCGGGGAATTGCTCAAAAATTAGAATACTTACGATTTTTGCCTCGCTTAGACATGAACGTTCTGAAAGAGGAAGGTCGATTAATTGAATTAAGAGATAAGTCGTTAGATGAACTCACGCAGTTTAAGTTAATGTATGAGGGCCCCTTATTCACGTTAGAAAATATACTTGAGTCAGTATCAAATCATACTTGCTGGATGCATCTCTTTAAGCTCATTCCCTATTTGATTCGCAAAGAAGTTTCTATCAAAGAAATGATTGAAATGACTCATAAGGTAACTGATATGTCGATAGATGCACAACCTATAGTTACTCCCGCTGAGAAACTCAAGTCGATCTCCGACACTCTTGAAACGCTTTATCAGGGATTTAAAGAAGAAATATTTGAATCTGATGCTCCTAAGATAAATGTACTCGAATTGATTCAAGAGATCCTATCCACGCTTGACAAACAAATGGATAATCCAACAGATTATTTAGAGGTGAACGAAGTCTTGGGGAAAGGGGGCTTCAGGCACTCCTCGCGCTTCAAAAAACTGAATAGTCCTACATACTTGGTTCAAAACACACAGGCTGCAAAAGGAGTTTTCTTTTCTCAATAGGCTTCTTTTATTCTAAGAATATTGTGGATGTTTGATACGAATGGAGGAAAAAATTGAATGAAGGTCGCAATAATTGATGGAACAGATATACGAGGAGTAGGTTTAGCTTTACGCTGGGCAAAAAACAGTGATATAAATCTCCTTATCGGATCCAAAGATGAAAATGCTGCAATTAAGGTAGCAGCAGAAATTCGAAAAACTACAGGTGCGTCCCAAGATCGTGTTACTGCCATGTCAATTATTGACGCTGCAAAAAATGCAAATATAGTTGTTTTAACAGTCCCATTTCGAGAACAAATTTCTACACTCGAAGAAGTAAAAGACTATCTAAAGAAGAATACCCTACTGATAGATACAACGCTCCCAATAGAAGTGGATGATGACGGTGAACCGGTTTTTGTGCAAGTTGAGGCAGGTTCTTGTGCCCAACAGGCAAATCAGATAGTGGGAGATAGCGTAAAAGTTGTTTCCGCCTTTAAACCTCTTGGAGCTGAGTGTCTCTCCAATCTGGATGAAGAATTAACATGTGATGTTATTGTTTGTAGTGATCATGAAGACGCGAGAAAAATTGGAGTACATCTAGTAGAGAAACTCTCATCAACACTAAAGATTACAGAAGGTTCTCTTTCTTTTGACCATCTCTCAGAAAAACTGGTTGCCACGCTGATCAACTGGAATAAAAAGTGGGGGCCGTTATGCAACGTCATACGAGTTCCAATGGAAGGCGTTGAAGGATCGATGTGTAGTTGTTTGAATCCCTTCCTTAAGTTGTGTCCGAATAGAGGCATAAAATGTCTGTCTATATGAAAAAATAACGATAATTTGTGTTTGAGGCAGAAGATTGTATGAATGATCATTTATCACAATTAGAAGATCGATTTCTGGTCCTTTTATATAAAAACACAGGTATTTTTCCGCTTTATGAACGAATGGACTTTGGCAAGACGGAGCTTTCGCTAGGTAAATTGATTTTCTGGTACGCTGGAAAACTTGAAATCGGAACAAAAACTCTTCTAAGGACATTGAAGAGTCTTGAAGAAAGAGGAATCATTGAAAGGAAGGACTGTGCAAGAAAACGTTCTTTATTAATGAGATACATCCTCACAAAAAAGGGAAGGGAACTGGCAATTCAATTTATGACAAGATTAGAAGCAGCATGCTCCAAAGCGTCAGAATGCTATATCAAAGTATTAACAAAGACAGAGAGCAGTGAAGGTGCAGAACAGCCACTTTTTGCGATAAAAAAGGGACATATATTAGCAATCGAGAACGTTACAGTAAAGAAAGAATTCACAGGGGGCACAGAGTTCGTTATTACATTTGGAGACACGCTTGTAGTTACAGTTAGAACGAAACATGCAGCGCATGAGGTTTTCATAAAAGGACTTACTTACGACGCTAAGTCTTTTGAGAAGGCAAAACGATATGCACTTGTCATTTTACGGCAGAGACGCAATTCCAAAAGAAATCAAATATCTTCTAAATTTGTTCCTCTCACTCCCATCTCAGGGGACTATCTTTCAAGAAAGCTACCTTTACGGCAAAAAACTAAAAAACTTCTCAAAGAATGGAAGCGACATACGATTCCTTTCTAGCGCACATTACTTAAGATGTTGTATTGAAAAAAAGGATAAATGACAACATGTTCTATTGAGCCCGTGGGTATGAACCTAGGATATACAGGAACGACGTCAGTTCTTTGAGTTCCTCAAGAGCATCACTAAATTTTTTATCCTCAATGTGTCCTCCAAAATCCAGAAAGAAGATATAGTCACCAAATTTCTTTTTTGAAGGGCGTGATTCGATTTTTGTCAAATCTATATTCCTTTCCGCAAAGGGACGAAGCGTCTCGAAAAGAACGCCAGGTCTATTGATAATTCCATATACAATAGATGTTTTATCATTGCCTGTTGGTTTCTTTAGTTCTTTGCCCACGATAACGAACCGCGTAACGTTGTTTTCCGCATCCTGAATATTTTCGTCTAAAATCTTGAGTTGATATTTTATCGCTGCTCTTTTTGACGTAATAGCCGCAGCATTTTCGTAGATGCCTCCAGCCACTTTAAGTGCCGCTTCAGTGGTAGAAGCTGCTGCTAATACTTCTGCCATTGGATAGTTTTTGTTGATGTATGACTTACATTGTGAGAGTGCCTGTGGATGTGAGATAATGGTCGTTATTCTCTCAGATAGATCTGTAGCTAAAACATGGGCAATGGGAAGTAAGATCTCTCCAACTACTTTGATATTTTCGTTAACAAGTGAATCCAATGTAGAAGTAACTGAACCCTGTAAAGAGTTCTCAATGGGGACTACTCCAAATTCGCAGATGTTTTTTGCAACAGAATTAACTACAGCTTCAATTGTTCTGTAAAACTTGAAATGGGTCTCATCAAAAACCGTTAATGCTGCAGCTTCAGTATAAGTTCCTCTAGGGCCGAAAACCCCAACTTTTTCATTTTTAGAAAAGACGATACCCCTGCATATTCAATCCTCCGTATACAGCAGAAATATCGCATTAGGTTATCCCTTAAATAGTTTTCTAAGGGGATTATCATTTTCTCTTTTTCTTCTTAAATTCCTTAACGATTTCGATATACTCTTTTACGGGAATGACATTTGGCTTCCGACGAAACCCTGCAGGTATGGTTGCATCACAACGAGAACAGAGGTTTGAACTTTTCTGCCAATCCTTGAATTCATCAGCATGTGCTGGATATCGACAATGAGGACAAAGAACAACGCCACGATCCTTATCTTCGGATTTAAAATCTTGAAAGCAAAATATGCATTTGAAATCTTCCAATGTCAGTATCCCTGCTTTCGGTTTGAGTTTTTCGAATTTTTCACTCATTTTAGGTTTTGTTTTCCGTTTAGTTTTCTTCCTAGTTGGAGTTGTAACTGCTGTTGTTGTTTTCTTGGTAGTTGATCTTTTCTTCTTGGTGGTTGGTGAGGTACTACGAGTTCTTGTCGTTGTTGAGGTGGTAGTTGTGATGGTAGTTGATCTTCCACCCCTAGGAGTTGTTGACGAACTGCCTGTCGTGCTACCGGTACTACTACTTTCAGGTATGTCTCTGCGAATAACTGTTGAAATGTCAGGAATTACAGATTTTCCACCGAATATCCCAAATACGATCAATAAAAGCAATGAGATAATACCCAGTAGCCAAAACATTAAACCAGAGAAGAATTCCAACGCGAAATAAAATCCAAGGATTGTAATTAAAAAACTTAGAAGAATGCCAAATTTGCGGGCACTAAATGATTTCTGTCCAATATAAACCACTGCATATCTTTGGAGACAAGAATAAAGTATGAATAAGCCATACATAAGATACGGAACTGCAAAAATGAATGTCCACGGACTCAATTGTACTGTTGAAGTCTCCAGAAGATTCCCTCTGAGTAAACCTGTAGAACGTCCCCACAAACTGTAAAGTATTCCTATAAACAGAGGACCAAAAACAAAAAACGAAGTATTATGCGGTGAGCGAAATTCACGAGCATATTTTACCCTAATTACGAATGCTAAGGTAAAACATATCCAACATCCAACAGCTAGCCAAGAAACGAACACATCTGTTGAGTTTTCAATTCCCATGCCATGTACAACTGCAGTAATTAGGCTCGCCAGTAATATGATGGCATACCATCGCTTTTGTACCAATATTCCTTTACCACCATTCTTCTAATGAATTATTTCTTAATTAATCATCATCATATTCAAGATAGAGTGCTTTTCCCTCTGATATCGGGTTTATAAACTCCAAAAGTTCCGGTAGTAAACGCATATCCAACTGGCCTTTAACATCAAAAGGCACCTCAAACCACGAACGTGATTTTAAATCCGCCTTGAAGATCTTGAAGCCTAATGATTTGCCGTCAATTAAGTAAGGGTCAATTACGAGAGCAAGCGATTTAGGCCATAGTTTCTGGTATCTGATCTGGGTATCGAAATCATCCGTGCTCATAAAAAGTCCATAAGATGGGTGAGAATGATACCAACCGCAAATGAATAAGTTGTTCTTTTTGATATCGTTGAAAGCCCTCACGTAATTTTTATAATCCTTGATTTCAGCAGAAACGGCTGATCCATGTCCCATCGGATAAGCGTCTTCTATTTGAACTATAAGACCGTTATCATCTAATTTACCTGCTAGAAGTCCAATAACTTCTATCCATTGATTCTTTGGAATTCTGGAATTGGCATATTTGAATGAATGGCTTGCAATTTTGAGAATCGTCGTGACCGAAATGGTTATTGTTTCCTTATCTCTTACAGGTTCAGTAGTGACAAGTTCTTGAGTTGATATTTCTTCAGTCTCTAATTCATCATCAGGTCGGACAGTAATCTCTTCTCGGAGTTCCTCGGACATCAATAGTTCACTGCGGATTTCTTCAAGAAGTTGTTTTTTTAATTCTTCTTTGATTTTCTTTTTCAAGTCTTCTAAATCCAAAGCGTCTTTTGGTCCGTCACTATTCATTTAAATCGCCTCTACCATTTTTTGTTGGCAAATTTTTTGGTCAAATGTTTTACTTTTTTATTAAAGTTCTTTGGGTCATTTATAAGCTCAAGTGCAGCCTTCTTGTTAAAAACGTCTGTTGGATTAACATAATACCCCTTTGTATTCAACATTGCACGAATTGCTTGTATAACAGTTACAATGGTTTTTGATGGACTCCACCCGCCTTTTTTCCCAACATAATTCGGATCTATAAGACCAAGACAGATATTTCGCTGTCCTGGATATTCGTGAGGTTTAGGCCAAAAATTCGGATGCCAAATACCAGTATGCATGCGCATAAATGGAGGGTGACGTGGATAATCTGGAGGGAATTTAATTTCAAGTTTGAATAACCCACCTTGATATGGGGTTCCCTTGGGACCAATTAGCGTGATAGCAAGGTGATCTATGCTTTTTTGACCTGGAAACGGTTTTAATTGCGCTATTACACCTTCTTTCAGCATTTTTTTAAGTGCTGCATTATCTTGCGAAATTCGACTACTTCTAACACTCATTTTTTTCACCATTTATAATAATCATATCTGTTTTTCTACGCTGTCAAAACATCAAATAGAGACTTTTTACAACCATTTGCAATTTAACTGATATGTAACGTTATGAAAAGTTCCCCATTTTTAAATCCCGCAGCAGTAACGAGTTCAAGATCTCTTAATTCGTTTTGATAAGGCGTACCATCTTGATCTACTTCTAATACATTGTCAAAATCCATTATTGTCAAAATAGGCTCCATTTCAGGGTCTATTACAAACCCCTTTTTAATAAGTGAACTAATTATTTCGCTGCAAGGGTCAGCACGGCTCATTGTGATATCAATTCTTCGAACATTATCACCGCACTGTCTGCATTGGGGATTTCGATTCTTTCCTATTGAATATAACTTCATAGTCATTGCATTGAATATTTTGTATGATTTAACCGGTTCACCAAGACTTTTATTTCCTTTTATTGTGTGTAAGATTTTGATAACTTCGTGAGACTGGAGGGCACTAATCACGGCGTTCATAGTTATAATGCCAGGATCATGTATATCGATAAGCTGAACGATTTCGGCTCGTGAAAACAACGGCAGGAAATTATGGCGTTCTGCGAGTTCATTCGCTTCTTTCTGAATAAAACTGATGTGTTCAATGTTTTTAGGATCTGCTTCGTCAAGCTCGAACTGTTCCATAAGGGATAGATATGCTTTAAAAACGCAATGGACTCTTTTTCGTGGAACTCCAACGACCGTACACGCTGCCATGTCATCCATTTCAGCCTCAGGCATTGGGTAGCACTCAAAACATGCGTTTTCATAGGGGAAAATCGTGTAAACATGACCATGAAATCCCACAACACCTCCATCAACGAGTGGTTTATTGAAGCGCACACACTGTGCATTCAGGTTAAAT